>JAUIJZ010000170.1 GCA_030430715.1 Alphaproteobacteria bacterium | reverse complement strand
CCCGCTCTGCTGCGGCCGCACCTACCTGGCCGCTGGCATGATCGACGAGGCATTTTTGCGCAACTGCCAGCGCAAGCCCTTGCTTGTGAATGTGGGCCGGGGCGGACTTGTCGACAATGAAGCGCTGGTGAAAGCCCTTGATTCCGGCTGGATTTCCGCCGCAGCGCTCGATGTGATCGAAGGCGAGCCCAATCCGCCTGAGTCCGTGTTGCGGCGGCCGGACGTCATTGTCACGCCACATGTGGCGTATCTCTCGACGGAGTCGCTTAATGAGTTGCGCCGCCGCGCTTGCGAAGACGTGGTGCGCGCGTTGAAAGGCGAGCGGCCGCGCAATGTCTGCGTGGAGGCCGCATGAACGGCGCGGGCGATACGCTGCCTGGCGGCGTCGCCAGCGATGTGAGGGTCGTGCAGACGCCTGAAGGCCCTGTTGTCGTCAAGCAGGCGCTTGGCAAGCTTAAGGTGGCCGCTGATTGGCGCTCCGATCCGGCGCGCTCGGCGGTGGAAGTCGCCGCGCTGCGGGTCGCGGCTGAATTGCTGGGCCAAGACGCCGTGCCGCGTGTGATCGATGTGGACGTCGCGGCGAACGCATTTTCGATGACGCTTATCGCGCCGCGCTTGCGCAATTGGAAATCGGACCTTCTCGCGGGGCGGCTCGACCTCGATACGGCGCGGCGTGCCGGCGCGTTGCTGGGCCTTTTGCACGCGGGCTCAATGCGCCGGCCCGAGCTAGCTGAGCGCTTCGCGGATCTTACGTATTTTAACGAGCTTCGCATCGATCCGTTCTTCCGGCGTGTGGGCGCGCGCTTTCTAGAACTAAGTGCGCATGTGGGTCGCGTCATCGCCGCGCTTTTATCGCGGCGCTCGGCTCTCGTGCACGGCGATTTCAGCCCCAAGAATATTTTGGCGGACGGGGGCGATGTCGTTCTGCTTGATTTTGAGGTGACGCATTGGGGCAATCCGAGATTTGATGTCGCGTTTCTGCTTGCGCATCTGTTGTTGAAGCGTGCGCGCGCCGGCGCGGCGACAGAGAGCTTCAATGAATTGGCGCGTGTGTTTTTGCACGCTTATGCCGAGCATTGCGCAGACCTATTGGATGCCGAAGCAATTGAAATCACGGGTGCGCTGATGCTGGCGCGCACGGACGGGGATTCACCCGCGGACTATCTGAACGATTTGGATGCCGACGCTATACGCGCGCATGCGCGCGACTTGCTCACCGCGCCACAATCGCATCCGCTTGCTCTGTTCGAACCTTAGAGGACGCCTTGCCGTTACCCATCAAGACCATTCGCGCACGTCAGATTTTCGACTCGCGAGGCCGTCCGACGGTCGAAGCAGAGGTGCATCTGGAGAGCGGCGTTGTCGGCAGCGCGTGCGCGCCCTCGGGCGCCTCCACCGGAAAGCATGAAGCATTAGAGCTCCGCGATAGGGACGCGGGCGCCTATGAAGGCCTCGGCGTGTCGCGCGCGGTCGCCAATGCCGATGAAGAGATTGCGCTCGCATTGCAGGGACGGGACGCGGAAGATCAGGCGGGGTTGGATGCGTTGCTGCGCGAACTGGATGGCACGCCGAATCTCGCGCGGCTTGGCGCCAACGCCGTGCTTCCTGTTTCTCTCGCGGCGTGCCGCGCCGCGGCGCTGGCGCGCGGCGAACCGCTTTTCCGCCGGATCGCCGCGCTCGTGCCGGAGCGCGCGCCGTCCATGCCGATGCCGATGGTCAATATTCTCAGCGGCGGCGCGCATGCGGGCAGGGGCATGGACCTGCAGGATTTTCTCGTCATTCCGATTGGGGCTGCGATTTACGCGGAGGCGCTGGAATGGGTGTTGCGCGTGAGGGCAAGCGCGGCGGCGCTCATGCGTGATCGCGGCTTGAGCATTCTGCTGGCGGACGAAGGTGGGCTGAGTCCGGGCTTTGACGCCGCCGAAGCGGCGCTGGACCTCATGGTGGAGGCGATTGAGCGGGCGGGGCTCCGGCCGGCCGAGGACGCCGCCATCGCTCTGGACGTTGCCGCCAGTGAGTTGCACAGCGATGGGCGCTATGCGTTGCGCAAGATCGGCAAGACGCTCTCGGGTGCGGAGATGGCCGACTATGTCGCGCAGATGGCGGGCGCCTATCCGATTGTCTCGATCGAGGACGCGCTCGATCAGGACGATTGGCAAAATTGGGCG
>JAUIJZ010000092.1 GCA_030430715.1 Alphaproteobacteria bacterium | reverse complement strand
CTTTCGGCGATTGGCGCACCCATTCGAGTTCACGCGCCAGCGTCTTCTTGCGCTCGGCGCTTTCGCTTTGCTCCTGCTCGGCGCGCTTGGCTTTCTGTTCGAGCCAGGCGGAATAATTGCCCTCGTAAGGATTGCCGCGCCCACGATCAAGTTCGAGCGTCCATTTCGTCACTTGATCGAGGAAATAGCGATCGTGGGTGACGAGGATGACGCAGCCTGGAAACGCTTCTAGGTGATGCTGCAGCCAAGCGACGCTTTCAGCGTCGAGGTGGTTGGTCGGTTCGTCGAGCAGCAGCATGTCGGGCTTGGACAGAAGCAGCCGGCACAGCGCCACGCGGCGACGCTCACCGCCGGACAGCTTCTCCACCCCACTATCGTCCGGCGGGCAGCGCAGCGCGTCCATTGCCATGTCGATCTTGGAATCGATATCCCACGCATCCGACGCGTCGATCTTCTCCTGCAGCGACGTCATCTCTTCCATCAGCTCGTCGGTGTAGTTCTCAGCGACTTCCATACTGACTTCGTTGAAGCGGGTGACGAGCTTCTTTTCCTCGCACCAGGATTCGACATTCTCGCGCACGTTCAGCGCAGCATCGAGTTGCGGCTCCTGCTCCAGATAGCCCATCTTAGTGCCAGCCATGGGAAAGGCTTCGCCGGTGAAGTCCTTATCGAAGCCCGCCATAATCTTGAGCAAAGTCGACTTACCCGAGCCGTTGACGCCGACCACGCCGATCTTGGCGTCCGGGAAAAAGCTCAGCCAAATATTCTCGAAGACCTTCTTACCGCCCGGATAGGCCTTGGTGAGGCCCTGCATGGTGAAGATGTACTGCGCGGGTTGAGCCGCCATGGAACGTTCATCCTGTTTGGAAAGCGAAGCGCGGGATATAGCGGCGCTACTCGCGGTCGTCCATGCCGCCCCGGCGACGGAAATGCTCGGTCCCTGCGTTCAAAGGCGTAAGGGACAATTCGAGGAGTTTCCGATGATCAAGCATCTGCTTTCCGCCTGCACACTTATCGCCATTGCCGGGGCCGCAGCTCCTGCCGACGCACGGCCGAACTGGAATCGCTTCGACCGCGCTGAAGACCGGCTGGACCGCCGCGAAGACCGCGCCGACCGGCGCGAGGATCGCCGCGATGCGCGAGAGGACATCCGTGACGCGCGCTTCATTGGCGGCCCGCGCGATCTGCGTGAGGACATTTGGGACGCGCGCGAAGACGTGCGAGACGCCCGCGAAGATGTGTGGGACCGTCGTGAAGATCGCAGGGATCGGCGTCACTGATCGCATGGAACTGGGCGGCGCCGTTTGCGGTTCTTGGCTTAAATCAACAAGGAGCCGCAAATGCCGCCTTCAGCCCAAACGCAAGCACGTCCAAAAAGCGCGGGCAAGAAAGCCCCCTCACCCGCTTCGATGCCTGACGCAATCGCCTTGCTTAAAGGCGACCACGATGAAGTCGAAGCCTGGTTCGACGATTTCGAGGATACAAACAACGCTTCGAGAAAACGGAAACTCGCCATTCAAATCTGCACCGCGCTAAGGGTACACACTCAGATTGAGGAAGAAATCTTCTATCCGGCCTGCCGCGAGGCGGGTTTGGAAGAGGATATGATGGATGAGGCCGACGTCGAGCATGACAGCGCGAGGAGACTAATCGCCGAAATCGAGGCCGGCGGCCCCGGAGATGATCATTGGGACGCAAAGGTCACCGTTCTCGGCGAGATGATCAAACATCATGTCAAGGAAGAGGAACAACGCGACGGCATCTTCGCGAAGGCGAAAAAAGCAAATCTCGACCTCAAACAGATAGGCGCGGAGCTCAAAGCGCGCAAGGAAGAGCTCATGCAGCAGATGAAGCGCAAGAACTAAAAGCAAAACGCCGGCGGATACTCCGCCGGCGTTTCCACTTCATCGCTCAACTTTAATTAAGCCGGTGTCCATTGGCCGCTGGGTGTGCGGCAGAAGGTTTCCGGCGGCAATTGCTGATTGCCATATTGCGGGTCGGTGACCGTCGCGCTCACGCGACGGCATTCGCTGCCATATCCTTGCGCCGGTTGCGGCGCGCTGACGCTGAGATTGCGCGGCGCACCCTGATCGGATTGCCAGCTATCGTTTACAGGCTGCCCGCTATTCAACGATTGATAATAGGCATTTTCCACGCGCTGCTGCTCACGCGCGGAAAGAATGCGGCAAACGCCGTAGGTGCCGGCGCCAATAACGGCCGCACCCAATGCGGCATTTTCAACCCGGTTCTCGCGCGGTCCCTGTGTTGCGCCAACGAGCGCGCCAACGCCTGCGCCGATCAAGGCGTTGCGCGTGCATTGAGACAATTGCGTGCGGCCTGCGCCATAGCCGGCGCCCGCCGTTTGACAACCGCTCACTACCAGCGCCGCGGCCAACGCCGCGCAAACAAAGTTCATACGCATGGACGTTTCTCCATTCACAATGCGGATATATTTGTCCGCGACCCGAGCGCCGCCAATCCGGCGCTAGGGCAATTCGGCATGCTGCTGCGTCCCATGCTCATTGCTTGACGCGGCAAGCTCGCCCGCGCCTGCGCAGCTCCATCCAACGGTGCTTCGCTGCAAACGGTTAGCGCGGCGCCGGGGCGCATCCAGGTCGTATTCGCACCGCGGCGGCGAAGTTCGGCGCCGCCCGCAGCATAAGTGTAACCCGACCCCGCGATTCGCGCGGGCAGCGAAAGCGTCGCGTAGCCCTCCTCGGCGATCCGCGCCTGATCCGGTCCGCGCGAGAACGTTACGGTCAGATCGGACCCATCTTCGCAAATAAAGCGCGTCGTCACTGGTTCGGTATCCGGCGCGGGGCATGGGGTCTGACATCCCGCGACCAAAAGCCCGGCAAACAGCATGACAGCGAAAACGCGCATGAGATTCTCCTTGGATCGCCCTTCTAGGCCAAAACTGTGGCGGCGGGAAATCGCCTCGCCCTGCCATGCCGGGCTTGCCCCCTGCGTTCGGCGCGCCCTACCATCCCGCCCCAGGGATGCACATGTCTAACGGCTACTTGATTGCCAGCGCACCGGACCTCGACGCCACTCGCGAAATTGCCGAGGGGTTCGGGCTCGACGTTATAGATGCGGCGAGCGTGGAGGATCACGCCGAAGCCGCCTCAGCACTCGCTGTGGCAGCCAATGTCGGCTTCGTCATCAGTTCGGCCTCGAACCATGACAACGCCTTCGTCGCGCTTCTACGCAGTCTTTCTCTACGCCTACAAACCGCGCAGCTGATCTTCGTTGATGCAAGCGCTCGCGCCGAACTCGCCTTCCTGCCGAATAAATGGCCCTCAATGACCCTTGAGGAAGCCAAACGCCGGATCGCGCGCCGGCGTGAAGCGAGCGCCGTCCCCTCCGCCGACGCACCTCGCGCTGCGCCTATGCCCGCGGCGTCCGAGCAGACGCCCGTTCCTGAGCCCAACCTGCCTCAGGCTCAGCCGGCGCAGGTCGAAAACCCCAAGGTCATTGAGACGGAGGCTGAGACACCGGTCGATCCTGAGATTGAGCCGCCGCCGTATGATGACGAGACCTCGGACGCTGAAATCAACGCCGCCGGCGAGCCGCAGACTCAAGATGAGCCGCGCCTCGTTAGCGTTCAGCCAACACCAGACGCGGCCTCCGACATCCAGAGGGCCTGGGACGCCATCCGGTTCGGGGAGAACCAGATCCAGCCCGAAGCCGCCCGCGGCCATTTCAACGAGGCGCTCGCGGCGGCCAATAGCGCCATCGCATCCGCACCGGACAATGGCGAGGCGCAACAATTGCTCGCCGTCAGTCATGTGAAGCTTGGCGACCTCGACGCCAAGCATGACGCGCCTGAAAACGCGCGCGCACATTACGCAGAAGCATTGCGCATTGCCGAGGCCATGGCCGCAGCCGATCCTTCAGATGCGGATGCCGCGCTCGCGACCGTATCGGCGCGTGTGCGCTTAGCCGATCTTGCCCAGGAAACAGGCGACCATGACGAAGCGGAGGCGCAATACGAGCATGCGTTGCGCATCGCCGAGCCCCTAGCATCGGAAGACCCTGACGATGAGGATACGCGCGCGCTCGCAAACAGCATTGTCGAGAAACGCGCCGCCAATCAGACCAAAATTGGCGCAACCGAAACCCCGCCGCCCATCACTGCGATACCAGAACAGCAGCTAGAACAAGAGCCAGAACCAGATGCTTCGTTTGGCGAAGCAGCGATTGAGCAAGAGACGCGCTCCGAGCCAGAATCCGGCCTCGATGCGCTAGACGACGATTGCGAGGTTGAGGAAGAACCAGCCGAAGGCGCACCCGAAGCTCAACCGCCTGCAGCCGCCGCGCCTGCGCCGCAAACGGTCGATCCCGCGCCGCCGGCCGCAGCAGGCGCCAAGCGTAGCGAAGCGCCCCCACACACACCGGCTGCCGCGCCTTCTTCGGCGCCAGCAGACGCCACCGCATTCGCGCCCAAGAAGCTCCGGCGCGGCACGCCTGAACTAGTGCGCGTCGTGGTACACCAACCTTCGCAATTGAAAGACGTCATCAAGACCGCACGCCAGATCGATCCCCGCACTACTCCCGCACCGCAAGGCATGAGCATCGGCGAGGTCGCGCTGGGCGCGGAAATCGGCGTAACGCTCGACGTGCGCGGCGCCGCATGCGACGGCGAGATACAGCGGCGCATCTGGAACGGCGAGCCGCTTGATTTTAATTTCTCCGCCGAAGCCGAAGATGATGTGAAGCAAGCCGTTTTTCTGGCCCGCGTCTTTATCGGCGACGCACAGATCGGCGTCATCGCATTCACGCGCGGGGTTACGGGCTCACAAAAGGCTGCCGCGCCCGGCAAGGCGCGGCTCAATCGCCACAAGCGTGTCTTCCTCTCCTATTCAAGCACCGACCGCGAAACAGTGTCGGTAATCGCCACAGCCTATGAGATGGCGGGCGTGCAGCACTTCTGGGATCGCACATCGCTAAAGTCTGGCGAAGAATGGAGCCCAAGGCTCAGGCGCGAAATCGACCGGGCCGATCTCTTCCATCTGTGCTGGTCAAAGGCGGCCTCGGCTTCGGAATGGGTGGAAAAAGAAACCGAGCACGCGCTCACACGGCATAAGAAAACACGCGGCAAGCGGCCCGAGATCACGGTGCAAATGCTGGATGGCCCGCCCTGGGCCCCGCACCCGCCCCACCTCGACGCCATCAATTTCGACGATTTCGTTCGCGCCGCCATCGTCGGCTACGCACGCGGAGACGGCGAGGACTGAGGAGCCGCCCCTTTCCCAGAGGTCGGCGATTTGCTAGGTGCGCTGCTCCCTCTTGGGGCCTGTAGCTCAATGGTTAGAGCCGGCCGCTCATAACGGTCTGGTTGTAGGTTCGAGTCCTACCGGGCCCACCATTTCCCAAATTGATCAATACGCACACGGCAATTGCGCACCGTCTGCCGCGACCTCAGCCGGCCAAGGAGCACGCAGCCGACTGCACATCGAAGCAAGGCGGCGCAAACTGGAATCGTAGGCGTTGGGCACGCAACAACGTCTCTCGCTGACTCAGCTCACAAATGCAGCGCCGCGTGACATACGCGCCACTATGGCGTCAGGACATCGAAAAAGCGCGGGCGCCCCTATTTTTCAGTGCGTTTCGCTCATCCGCTCCGCAACCAGCGCGCGCTTTCACACGATTGACGATGAAGCGTCACGCGAGACGAGAAAAATCATCATTGCCGCGCAACAAAACTTTCGTCGCTCCGTATTTGTCTAGCTCTACGAGGCCGCCCGCAACGGGCTGATCGGATGCCCGCGCAAGGGGGTTTCCATGTTCTCTAAAAAATTCCTCGCAGGCGCCGCATTGAGCGCGCTATCGTTTTCAATCGCCGGCCACGCGCACGCGCAATCGACCGCCTCACAGCTCCAAGATGATGAAGAAATCGTCGTCACCGGCCTTCGCGCCAACGCTGAAGGCACGATGGTGAACGAACAAGCGCCACGCGCGCGTGCTTCGATCACACAGGACTATATCGAAACGCAGATGACTGGTCAGACTGTCCTGGAGACGGTCAATCTGATCCCCGGCGTCAACTTCACCAACGTCGACCCCTATGGCTCTTCGGGCGGCGCCATCAACATGCGCGGTTTCGACAATCAGCGCATCTCGCTCACGTTCGACGGCATCCCGCTCAACGATACCGGCAATTACGCAATCTACTCTAACCAGCAGCTCGATCCGGAATTGATTCAGCGCGCCAACGTCAATCTTGGCACCACCGAAGTTGACAGCCCGACGGCTTCGGCCGTGGGCGGCACTGTGAACTACATCACGCGCGTCCCGGACGCTGAAGGCCGTCTGGCCCTCTCCTACGCACAAGGTTCGTGGGATTTCCAACGCACCTTCGCACTGCTCGACACTGGCCCGATTGGCCCCTGGGGCACGCTCGGCTTCTTGTCGGCCTCGTTCACCGAGTATGAGCAATTCATTGGACCGGGCTCATTGCAAAAGACCCAGTTCAATGGCGGCCTTTATCAGGACATTGGCGACAATGGCGACTTCATACGTCTGTCGTTCCACTACAATGAGAACCGCAACAATTTCTATTATCGCTTCAGCGAAGCCCAATACGACGCTGGCATCCGCGAAAACCTTTCAAGCTGCGTTGGCCGTGAAGCCATCGCTGCTGGAACCAGCGGCGTGGTCGATGACGAAAGCGCTGATGGCTGCTCCGGCTCGGACTTCCGTAGCTACTACAATCATTCGATCAACCCATCGAACACGGGCAACATCCGCGGCCAGTCTCGCTTCACGCTAGCCGACAGCCTCACGCTGACGGTTGACCCCTCGTTTCAATATGTGCGCGCCAATGGCGGCGGCACGGCGGTGTTCTCTGAAACCGCCCCGCAGTTGATCGCCAACACCACCACGCCCGGCATCGACCTGAACGGTGACGGCGACTTCCTCGACAGCGTGCGCCTCTACTCGCCGAGCAACACCAACACCTATCGCTATGGCGTCACCAGCTCGTTGATCTGGGATCTGAACGAGCAGCATCGCGTGCGCTTCGGTTATACGTGGGATGAAGGCCACCATCGCCAAACCGGCGAATACGGCTACCTGCGCGCCAACGGCGATCCGGAAAGCGTGTTCGGCGGCCGCGACGGTTTCGGCCGCCCGGTTATTAACGGCGCAGGCGAAGTGTTCCAGAAACGCGACCGCACTTCCGTCGCCAGCTTGAACCAGTTCAGCGCCGAATATCGCGGCGACTTCATGGACGATGCGCTGACCCTCGTGGTCGGCGTCCGCGCCCCGGAATTCGAGCGTGAACTCAATCAGAATTGCTATGCACGCCGCGGCAGCGGATCGTCGACGCAATACTGCACGCTGGAAACGCCGATTCCGTCAGCGACTTCACCGGGCTTCGTCACTTTTGCCGGCTCGACCCGCGAATATGCAACGCCCTTTTCGGGAACGGTGGAGTACGATGAAGTGCTGCCTAATGTGGGCGTCACCTATCGTCCAAGCGAAAGCCAGCAGATTTTCTTCAGCTATGCTGAAGGGCTTTCGGCGCCGCAAACCGACGACCTATATGCGGGCATCCTCGTGACGCAGCTCGACATTCCTCAACCTGAAGGCACGCAGGCCTATGATGTCGGCTACCGCTATCAGACGCCTCAAGTGATGGCTTCGGCCACGGTTTGGTACAACCAGTTCGAGAACCGCATCGAGAGTTCGGTCGATCCGGCCGACCCCAACACCAGCATCCGCCGCAACGTCGGCGACGTTGATCTTTGGGGCGCGGAAGCTTCGGTCGGCTGGAATGTCACGCCTGACTTCTTCCTCTATGGCGCGGCCTCCTGGACCGACAGCGAAGTGAAGAACACCGGCGCGAGCGTTGTCGATACGCCCGATTGGACGCTCTCCGTTCGCGGCGAGTATGATTTCGGGCCGCTCACGGTCGGTGCGCAAGCCAATTATATTGGCGAGCGCTACGCCAATGACGCCAACACCGAAACCGCCGACGCCTATACCGTCGTCGATCTCGACCTGCGTTACGACTTCAGCGAGCTGTTCGGCCGTGAAGGGACCTACGCACAGCTCAACGTCATCAACCTGTTCGACGAAGAATATTTCGGACAGATGTCGTCTGGCACGGGCACAGGCTCAGCCCTTTACAATCTCGGCGCCCCGCGCACCTTCATGGTGACGCTGCGCACCGAGTTCTAAGCAGAACCGCTTAGGCGCTCCCTGCGTACCAGCGCAGGGAGCGCGATGCGGATCGCCGGCGGACGAGCAAACCGGCGCAATTCACGAGCGGAGCATTATTGGCTAAAGTGGTTTTTCGCTCTGGCAAGCCGAAGTCCGCCCCGTGCTCGAAACTCATCTCGCAAGCGCCCTGCTGGTTGTTCTCCTCGGCCTTGTCACCGCAATCGATCTAAGAACCCTGCGGATCCCCGATCCGCTCAACGCCGTGCTCGTCATAACCGGCTTAGGCGCAACCTGGGCTCTGGGCGGCTCTTTGCTTGCTGCGCTCATCGGCGTCTGCGTGGGCTACGCCGCTATCTTCATCATCAACGAGGCGTTCAGGCGCGTACGCGGGCGTGACGGCGTCGGCCTAGGCGATGCAAAACTGCTCGCGGGCGCCGGCGCTTGGCTCGGTTGGACCGGATTGCCCTTTGTGGTTCTGATCGGATCGGCGATGGGGTTAGCGTTCGTCGCGGCAGCACGCATCGCGGGACGCAAAATCGACGCGCAACACGCGCTCCCATTTGGACCGTTTCTCTGTGCCGGCATTCTCATCGTCTGGTTGACGCAGACGTATCTCTAAGTCTGACAGGCAAGCAGACCGGTGACTGGGATGATGGTCTCCCACCCATCCTCGTCTCTCAAGCGAATGACGCCGCCATCAATCGCGGCGCCGTCGCGCATTGGACGGGACACACTGAACTCAACGTCCGTCTGAATGGTCAGACTGTCGTCAGCGAAGGTCTGGACGGAGAAATGCCCGAACCGCACCTCGCCTTCGCCAGTGGTGCGCCGCAGCACCCTATCGCGACCGTCAAGACGGATGCGCGCTTCCGCAGGATTGGCGAACGCGGCAAGAACCAGAATGGGCTGCGGCGCCGCCCGCGCCCACAAGAACAGGCCACACGCGCCTTGCCCCAGCTCTTGCGGCGCCAATTGTTCAAGCCGGACAGCTTCGACTTCGACGTTCGAAGCGGTCGTGCATGCCGTCATGCCCAGCGCCAGCAGCGCGCAGGCTGCAGCCAATGTTCGCTTTAGGGGAGCCATCTCATCTCCTCGCCGTAGCCCAACTCGCCACCTTCCGCTTGCAGTCCCGCCCCCGCAAAAGCAATCGCTGTCTCCGGTTGAGCGTTTTGCACGCTCACGCGCCAAATACCGGACCCATCGCCACGCAGCACCACCCGCGCGCTGACATCCTCACCCAGCGCATTGCGTCCGCTTGCGGCGACAACAGCATCCTCGCCCTCGCACGCCGCACTTCCGTTCAGCGGCGGCCCTGGCCATCCCAGTCTCTCGCCCGCGCGCAAGAATACATCGCTGAAGATCGTTCCTTGCGCGGCCTGGCAAACGCCATCGTCGAAGAAAATATCGAGATTACTGATGCGCACTTCGCCCGGCCAGGCGCCGCGCGGCCCAAGATCAACCCCATCGAGGCGCAGCGCGGGTATGAAGATTCGCCTATCATTGTTGATGTTGGCCAAGAGCATCACGCGCCCTTCGATCGTGCCGGACTCAAAATCCACAGGCGCGCGGATCTTCCCCTGAATCACGTCGAGAAATGAGATCCGCCAATGGGCCGTCTCGGCATGATATGGCCCCACCTGCACCTCTTGCAGGCGCCCGTTCCAGATCGCGCCAGCGGCGCTGGCGAATGTAAACGCAGGCGGATGTGGGCGAACGAAGAACGCCGCAGGCGTCATCGCCACGGCGAACGTCACGAGCGCCACGACGAAGACCAAAATGTGCCAAATCTTGATCCTCATGGAGACTCCGCCACGTCGAATTCCGCAGTGACTTGCTCACTATCGGCAACACGCACAATCGCGGTCCGCGTCACATACGCGCCACTGGCGCCCACGGCGGCAATCCAACGATAGACGGCAAGGGAATCCGCCGGCTCAAAACTTATTCTGATGCTTTGACCGGCCGAGGATTCGATATGGCGCGGCTGAAGCCCTGCCGCTTGCGCGGCTGCTAGTGCGCGTCCATTCAGCGAGGAATCGCCCCCCGCCGATGGACCGGCTTCTCGCCCCGCCTGAGCGGCCAGCTGAGCCACCTGCGCTTCCACGTGACGCGCCGTCTCCAGCCGAGAGGCCGCCTCGGCGCGAAAACTTGAAGCCGAAAGATAAATCCAGACCGGCGCCAACACCGCGAAAATGAAGATGCCGGCGCCTTGCAGCAAGAGCTGCTCTCGCCCGGTACGCGCGCGCCACCAGCTCAGCACAGTTGCAAACGCACTTTCCATCAGGGCGCTCCAACCGAAAGCTCAGCCGCGAACCGGCCATCGCGCGGGCGCACGACGCGTGTCTCAACGCTCAAACCAGCTTCGCGCAGGGACGCGGCAACCGCTTCAACCGTTTCTTGGTCGGGCGCGGTCACCGTCATCAGGACGTCGCGCGACGGGGCCACATGGCGCACCTCGTCCAGACGCGCCGCCGATTGCTGGCGCATCACCTCCACAACCGGATCCGATGTCACCAGCACTGGGTGCTGAGCAGCTTGAGTTTGCGTGTTGAGCAGCGCAGCGACCTGCGCACGCAAATTCACGACGCGCGTAATGTCTGGCCGCGCCGCACGAAAATCACGCTCCGCCGCCGCCTCGATCTGCGCCGCCGTTTGGCTGTCGCGCATACCGGAAATCACCAGCGAACCGACCTGCAACATCACCGCCGCCACCGCGAGCAAAACCGCAAAGCGCCAGAACTTCAACGCCTGCGGTTGGCGGCCCTCTGGCGCGAAAGCGCCCTGGCGCAGGTTCGGCGCAAAATCGGGAATGTTCGCCGCGCCGGCCGCGACCGTCGCTATGGGGTCGTCAGCATTGCGCGTCTCCAGATCGCGCTGCAACGCGCGCTGAAAACTTTCCGCATCGCCACCTAACAGCACAACTTTCGAAGTTTCCGCATTCGCCTCGCGAAGCCACCGCGCCGTAAGCATGGGCGCAAGCTGCGGTTCGATGGAAAAGCCGCCCCGCAGACCTCCGGCAACGATAACGCGCTTGGGCGTTGAAACGATAACGATCTCATCGTCCGCCGGCAGGACTGTGCAATCGAGCGCGACGACATGCGGATTAGCGCCAAACGAACGGCAGCGATCGAGCCATTCACGCATGCGCGCCTCGGAAATGGCCGCCACCAACCGCGCACCGGCCGCATCCTGTTGCGCACCGACCGCGTAGTGCATTTTCTCACCGCCAGCGAGCTTGCCGCCGAACAGCATCTCAGCGCCCGCCCGCGCCTGCGCATCCGATCGCGCGGGCAATTCGAGGCGCTTCAATTGCGCATCAGCGGCAGGCAAAATGAGAATGGTGCGATCCGCCGGCGAGCCCGGCAGCGCGCCGTCTCCAACCGCGCCCGTACGCTCTACACGCCCCTGCGCGTCTAAAGCGGCCCACGCCATAGGCGCGTCGGGGCTATCACCCCCAATGATAACCAGCGCAGCACTCACAGCATGAGCTCAGGAGCATTGACGCCAAAGACGCGGCGCACAACGACGCCTGTGCCGCCGCCCGCCAGATCGATCAAGGCGGTACCGGACTCGCTGGCCCCTTCCCGC
>JAUIJZ010000091.1 GCA_030430715.1 Alphaproteobacteria bacterium | reverse complement strand
TGCGGGCCGCGCGCTTGTTCGCGGTCCCCGGTGACTCCCCGCGCTTTGGTTCGCGCGGGCTTGGCTTTGACGCGACCCGGAAGAGCTACGCGGCGCCATTCGCAGCAGCGCGCTCAATCCGGAACTCCTCTACGGCGAAGAATGGATTGCCTGGCTCGAGTTTCACTTCGTCAAAAGCTTCACGCTCAATCACCTCGCCTCGCGCTTGGCTCTAAGCTGGATCCAACGGCCCTCATGCGGAGGCGATGGCGCGACTATGCGCGCACGCTGAAAGGGGGCGGATAGATTTTGTGCGGGGCGTTGAGGAATAAGGGCGGGAGGCGTGGTGGGTGTGGGATAAAGCCGACATCAGCTGACGCGAAACAGTTGACCGTTGACAACGTTCGGTTGCTTCGCTATTTACCACAAAGGCAAGCTGAAAAGTTTGCCTAAGAACCATGGAATGGTTCTGGTTTATGTTTTTCTCCGGATGGAGAAATGATCACGCGATGGGCCTGGATAGGTCGGATGCGTGTGAGGAGCGTTACCGCGCTCCAGTAAATCAGAGCTGTTCCTTCACTGAGAAGGAACCGTGAATGAAACCGACCAACATCATCATCCGCTTTAGCGACGCGACTGTTCAACCCACCCAGTTGGACGAAGACGAAGTTATCCAACGCATCGTCGGGTTCGTCGAAGCAAAAAACCTGCTTCCCCTCTTTGATGAGGCGGGGCTTGATGCCAACCCACGTTCGGCCAAGTTCAATGGAGTCGTCACCGATATCCTTGGCAGCCTCGAAGAAAGCCCCGAGCTTTTTCACTTCAAGTCGAAGGGCGTTCTGCTCGGCACATCCAGTTACGAAGCGCTCCAGCGCAATCGATATTCCTTGCGATTTGGCGATCCGTCCATTGAGGGCATCCTCGACGGTGGCCACAATATGCTCGCCATCGGCCTCCATGTTCTTGGCAAGGTGATGGACGAGGACGATTGGAAAAAACTAAAAAACTGGGATCAAATGAAATTGGCCTGGGATGAATATCGCGAATCCATTTCTCAAATACGCGAAGAACTAGACTTCCGAGTGCCGGTGGAGCTTTTAGTTCCAACGAGTGATGATGAGGACACCGTCGAATCTTTCGTTATGTCGCTGCTAGGTATCTGCGCTGCTCGCAACAACAACGCCCAACTTACTCAGGAAGCCAAAGCGAATAAGCGCGGGTTCTATGACGCAATTCGAGCGTTGGTTCCTGACGAATTCGCGCACCGCGTAGAGTGGCGACCAAACACTTGGGAAGATGAAAGTGAGAAACGTCCGATCAAGATTCGCGATCTCATTGCGCTTGGCTGGATCCCCCTCAACCTACTCAACGAGGAAGACGAGTTGCCGATTGACGTGAGCGTCACACCCCAAAATATTTACAGAAATAAGGGCGAGTGCTCGGCGAAGTTCGATGAATTGATGGAAGACGACGACGTCACCGAACAACAGGAGAATTCTCGTCATTTGCTGGTTCATAAGGGCGTCGAAAGCGCTTTCAAAATTCTAGCCGATCTTCCTGATCTTTATGATCAAATCTACAAAGAATTTCCCGAGGCGTATAACTCGAACGGCTACCGCTTTGGTTCAAAGCCCATCGTGAAACTATACGAACCTGAGCGCCGCAAACAAGCGAAGGCGGCTGGAAAGGATGTTTCAGGCTACACCACAACGCAACCGCGAACTCCGTTCATGCGCCATCCCGTTACTTACAACTACCCGGAAGGCCTAATCATCCCGCTAGTCTATGGCCTTAAGGGACTGATGGAGGTGAAGAACGGAAAAGTTGTGTGGGCCGTTGACGACCCGGCGAAATTCCTTCGTCGACACCTCAAGAGTATCGCCGGAACTTACACCCTCGTTCTTGATATGGGAAAATGGGATCCGCAAAAGATCTCAAAAAATCCGGCCTCGCACGAGTTCGCCGTAAACGAATTTCGCAGAGCGCTTGCTGAAGAACGCTTGAGAGCGAAAGCTTAGACGCTCGTCGCGAACCTGCATCCTCTCCGATATTGGCGGGGATGCGGGTACGCGGGTTGGAAACCCCACGCTCTCGCCAATTAATCCTCCGACTCTTCCTCGCGCTCGATGCGCAGCGCGGTGAGCTGGTTGCGCTGGCGGCGCAGCATTGTCGCCCGTCGTGCTCCCCCTCCGTCGCGTGCTGACGCACGCGACACCTCCCCCAAGGGGGAGGACGGGCGGAGATGAAAAGGGAGAGGACGGACTACAAGTGGAAGTCGTTGAGCCAAGTAAGCGCCCGTGCTCCCCCGTGAGGGGGAGCTGTCATGCGTGCATGACTGAGGGGGCGCCCCCTCCGTCGTGCGCTCACGCGCACAACACCTCCCCCAAGGGGGAGGACGGGCCTGAGGTGAAAAGGGGAGGACGGGCGCTTAAGGCTGGACGCGTTCGCGCGCGACGCGGACGATATGCTGCACGATCTCATCGGTGCGCGTCAGCACATCGTAATTCCAGAAGCGCAGCACCTCATAACCTTCCGACTTGAGCCAAGCAGTGCGCGCTTCGTCATAAGCGCGCGCATCGGCCTGATCGTGCTGGGCGCCATCGACCTCAACGATCAGCTTCGCTTTGCGGCATTCGAAATCGACAATGTAGCGGCCGAGCGGCGATTGGCGGCGAAAAGCGAGCCCGCTTTGCCGCATGCCGCGCAAGTTCACCCACAAGCGCACTTCCGCATCGGACATGCGGCGGCGCATCGCGCGGGCGAGCGGGTTGGACATGATTGAAGTTTAGCGCCCCCTCCGTCGCGAAGCGAGCTTCGCGCCACCTCCCCCTCACGGGGGAGGACAGGCGCATGCGCGCCTAATCCCCCATTTCCTCCGGCTCTTCCTCGCGCTCGATGCGCAGCGCGGTGAGCTGGTTGCGCTGGCGGCGCAGCACTTGGAAGCGATAGCCGTGGAAGGCGAAGCGCTGGCCCGGATCGGGGATGGATTGCGCTTCGTGGATGACGAGGCCAGCGACCGTGACCGCTTCTTCGTCGGGCAGATCCCAATTCATCATGCGATTGAGATCGCGGATCGGCACCACGCCATCGACATTGACGCTGCCATCGGGCTGCGGGCGCACGCCTTGGACCATGATGTCGTGCTCGTCTTTGATGTCGCCGACGATCTCTTCGAGAATATCCTCCAAAGTCACGAGGCCCATGAGCGCGCCATATTCATCGACCACCAGCGCGAAATGCTCGCGCCGGCGCAAAAATTCCGCGAGCTGATGATCGGCGGTGGTGGTCATCGGCACGAACCAGGGCTTGCGCATGACGTCGCGCACGGAAAAGCCGTCGCGGCCCTTTTCGGCGACGGCGCGCATCAGGTCGCGCGCGTGCAGCACGCCGACGATGTTCTCCTGCTCGCCCTCATAAAGGGGAATGCGCGTGTGCGCGCTGGCGACGGCCTGGGCGATGATTTCGCGCGGCGGGAGCTCGATATCGAGCGTCTTCATCGCCTTGCGGTGAATCATGACGTCGCCGAGTTCGAGCTCCGACAGATCGAGCGCGCCGACGAGGCGGTGACGCTCTTCGGCTTCGACCGCGCCGTCTTCGGCGTGCATCTCCACCGCGCCGAGGATTTCCGCGCGCGCGGCGCGGAGCACGTCAACGTTTTCGTCCACGCGCACGCCGAAGAGTTTGAGCGTGTTGTTGACGATCCACTGCACCACCATGACGATCGGCGCCAGAAAGCGCACCATCCATTGCACCGGCAGCGATACGGCGCGGGCGATTTTGTCGGCGGCGGTGATGGCCAGCGTCTTGGGGCCGACCTCGCCGAAGATCAGCAGCAGCGGCGTCAGCACGACGACGGTGACGACCCAGGCGTAATCGCCGAATATCGCGCCGAAAATGCTGGAGCTGAAGGCCGAGGCCGCGACCTGCACGATATTGGCGCCGAGCAGAACCGCGCCGATCATGCGCTCGCGGTTTTCGTTGAGCGCGTTGACGCGGCCGGCGGCGGAATCGCCCTCTTTCTCCAGCGTCGCCATGCGTCCGCGCGAGGCGCCGGTGAGCGCGGTCTCGGCGGCGGAGAAGAAGGCGTTGAGCGCGATCAGCGCGGCGATGACGGCGAAAGCGATGATAAGCGAGGCGGTCATTACGTCTTGGTTTCCCGAGCGAGGAAGGCGCGCAACGCTTCTGCGTCGGCGCGCTTTTGGATGAGGGCCTGGCCGATGGCGCGCGCAAGCACGAGCGTGACGGCGCCGGCTTCGGCTTTTTTGTCGGAGGCCATGAGGGTGAACAGCTTGGCGGGCGCGAATGGCGCGCCGGGCAGCTTGGTGATGTCGGTGGTGAAGCCGGCGGCTTCGAGATGCGCGCGCACGCGGGCGGCGGCGTCCGCGCTGCAGAGGCCAAGCTCGGCCGAATGCGCGAAGGCGAGCGCCATGCCGGCGCCGACGGCCTCGCCGTGGATCAGATCGGTGGAATAGCCGCCATGCGCTTCGAGCGCGTGGGCAAAGGTGTGGCCGAGATTGAGCAGCGCGCGCACGCCCTCCTCGCGCTCATCGGCCTCGACGATGCGCGCCTTGGCGGCGACGGCGGTCGTGATGGCGTGCGAGAGCGCGGCGGGGTCGCCGTCGAGCACGGCTTGCGCGTTGGCTTCGCACCAATCGAAGAAAGGCGCATCGTTGATGAGGCCGATCTTGACGATCTCCGCATAGCCGGCGCGGCGCTCGCGCGGCGGCAGCGTGGCCAGCACATCCATATCGGCCAGCACCAGGCGCGGCTGATGGATGGCGCCGACCATGTTCTTGCCTTCGGCCACGTCGATCGCGGTCTTGCCGCCGACGCTGGAATCCACCTGGCTCAGCAGCGTGGTCGGGATCTGCACGAAATCGACGCCGCGCTTGACGATGCTGGCGGTAAAGCCCGCAAGATCGCCGATCACGCCGCCGCCGAACGCGACGATGAGATCGCGGCGCGAGATGTCCTGTTGCAGCAGCTGCGAGCAAAGCTGTTGCAGATGCGCGAAGCTCTTCGTCTCTTCGCCGGGCGGCAGCACGAAAAAGCGCACGGCGTCTTCGCCGAATTGCGCGGCAAGACCTGCGGCGAGCGCGTCACGGTGCAGACGCGCGACGTTTTCGTCGGTGACGACAAAGACGCGCTTGGTCGGCGCGAACGGCGCGATCAATGCGCCCGCTTGCGCCAATAAGCCTGGGCCGATGCACACGTCATAAGAACGCGCGCCGAGATTGACGTGTACGGTTTGGGTCATGCCTGTTTCGTAAGATGGCCGCGCAGCGCTTCAAGCACGGCGGCGACAGCGATGTTGTGTGGGCCGGAAGAGGATTCCACGATGAGATCGGCCTCGGAATAAATCGGATAGCGTTCGGCAATCAGCCGCTCCATCACCGCGCGCGGATCGTCCTGCTGCAGCAAGGGACGGTCGCCGCGCTTTTCCACGCGCTTCATCAGCACGTCGAGCGGCGCCTTGAGCCAGATGGAAATGGCGCGCTCCTTCATCAGCGCGCGCGTGCGCGTATCGATGAAGGCGCCCCCGCCCGTGGCGAGCACATGCACCGGCCCGGTGAGCAGACGGGCGATGACCTGCCGTTCGCCGCGGCGAAATTCGTCCTCGCCATGTTCGGAGAAGATTTCGGGAATGGTGCGCCCAGCCGCCTCGGAGATGGCGACATCGGCATCGACGAAGGGCAGTTGCAACGCTGCCGCGAGCCGGCGGCCCACGGTGGTTTTGCCCGCCCCCATCAGCCCCACCAGGGCGACCGTGCGCGGCGGTTTGAGGTCCTGCGCCAGCCGGCGCAGCTCGGCGGAGGGCTCAACCCGCTCCTCGCTGCTTTCCGGCCTATTCACGAATCACCTCAAAATGGCCCGGGTTTCTAAACCTTGGGGCCTGTTAACCACAGCCGCGCCGTTTCGACGTGGCCGCACTGGAAACTCGCCACATTTTGGGGGCAATCTCGCCCGCTCGCAACTTCGGGACCGAAATGTTCAGACGCAGACGAAGACGTTCAAGCTTCGCACGGCGCGCCAGCCCGCAACAGCGCTATATCCTGATTGGCGCAGGCGTAGTGATATTCATTGGGCTGTTCGTGTTCTTCATGCGCCAAGCAGACGAATTGGCGCCCGAACCGCAGGAAATCCGCGTCGAGCTCCCGGACGCATTCAAGGACTAAATCTCATGGTTAAGAGAGGCTTGGCCTTGGCGATGCTCGCCGGGTTTGTTCCGGTTGGAGCGGCGGCGCAATCAAACCTGCCCGCACCGATCGAATCCTCGCAATTGCGCGAATTGGATGCGTGGAGCGTCAGCGCGCTATCGCGCCAGGACGGCGCGCTGGCGCCGGACCTGTGGCGCCAAAGCGATCCACAATTTCTGGCCGCGTTGTTCGACCGCCTGCCGGCGCATTACGAATCTCCCGCCGCGCAAACGCTGGCGCGGCGCGTGCTGCTCTCCGGCGGCGAAGCCCCGAGCGGCGATGCGGCGGCGGCGGCGCGGGCCCGCTTCGAAGCGCTTGGACGCATGGGCGCGGCGGATGCGCTGGCGCAAATGGCGGCAGGCTCAGGCTCGGCGCTCAACGATCCGGCGATCGCAACCTATGCGGCGCAAGCTGAACTGGCGCGCGGACGCCGCGCCGACGCCTGCACGCGCGGGCGCACCGCCAATATCGGCGAGAACCCGCCGCCCTTTCTGATGCGGCTGCGCGCCTATTGCTCGGCGGCGACCGGCGACCGCGCCGCGGCGGATCTCGCGCTTGAACTTTCGCGCGGCGGCCGCGCGCCAAGCGC
Source organism: Alphaproteobacteria bacterium (assembly GCA_030430715.1). Lineage (GTDB taxonomy): Bacteria > Pseudomonadota > Alphaproteobacteria > Caulobacterales > Aquidulcibacteraceae > Vitreimonas. The sequence goes on along the minus strand of JAUIJZ010000091.1, from coordinate 5,021 downwards.
GGATGATAATTGGTATTCCGCCGCCGTGAGCGCGACGGGCGGAGTGGCGCCGTCCCGCCCGCCCGTAGCGCGCTACGACAACAGCCTCGCCGCGCAGCTTTCCATCGCCGCGCAATTCCGCCCCGGCCCCAACGCGCTCGACAATTCCTCGACGCTGGCGCTGACAGCGCTGGCGCGCAATGAAAACACGCCACAGCCGCAACGCGCGCAAGCTGCGGCGCTGGCATACCAGCGCGGCGCGCTTTCAGCGGATGAAACGCGCACGATCCTGCGCGCCACGCCGGCGGAAATCAGCTCGGCGCTGCCGGCGCTTGCGATTGCTTTGCGCCGTCTCGACGCCGTGCGCTCCGAACCGGCAATCGATGCGCCGCCCTCAACCGCGCCGGCGTCCGCCATCGCGGAAGTGCTGGGGCAAGCGCCGAACCCAGCCGCGTTCCATGCGGCGGCGATGTTCTTCAAGGACGATGTCGCCGCCCTGCAAAGCGCGCCGAACACGGCGGCCGCCGTGTTGTACGCACGCGCCGCGCTTGCCGCAGGCGACGCAGCGCTGGCGCAGCGCATCATCGCCAGCGCACGCCAAGCCGGCGCCGATCAAATCGCGATCGGCCCGCTCGACGCCGCCCTGCTCGCCCTGACCGGGCCGCGCGGCGATCAAGCCACCATCGCGCTGCAACGGCGCATTGATTCCGGCGCCAGCCAACCGAGACAGGCGGCGCGCGATGTCGCCATTCTGATGGCGCTCGGCGCGAGTGCGAACGGCGAAGTGCAGCGTTTCGTGATGGCCAATGCGCCTGAAGGCGGCGCCCGCGCGGATGCCGGCATCATGCTGGCGCTCAGCGCCGCGGTGGAACGCAACGCCATCGGCGAGACCGCGCTGCTTGCAGCCGCGGCCGGCGGCGAAGCCGGACCGGCTCGCCTCGATGCGGGATCCATCGTGCAGATCATTCGCGCGCTACGCGCCGTGCGGCTGGAAGATGATGCGCGCCGCATCGCGGCGGAAGCGATCCTGGCCGGCGAACCGCGCTAAGTTGCTTTAGGAATTCAGCGCGGCGCGCCCGAGGATTCCGACGCCAGCAAGCGTCCGTCGCGATTGAGATCAAGCCGTATGAAGCGCGCGCCGTGAAAGGCGTCATACTCAGCGCGCGTCACCACGCCGTCTGCGTTTGCGTCCGGATCGGGCGCGCCACCGCCCGCCGGGCCGCCACCCACCGCGAGGCGTTCCGCCAGAGAGAATTGACCGTCCCGATCGGTATCGACGCGGGCGAACCCTTCATTGAGGGCGGAATCGTATTCGGCACGCGTCACCACGCCATCGTCATTCAAATCCGCGGCGCGAAAGCCCGCGCTGGCCTGTTGCGCCAGGGCCTGGCCGGCGCAAACGGCTAGCAGGGCCAAACTCGTGATCGCGACTTTCATGCGCTCCTCTTTAGCAGCGACAGCATTGCACGCTAGCGGTACGGCGAAAGCGAGGCATCGCCGGGGCGGCGCCCCACGCACAGCATCGCGCTTGGCGGCGCCAGCGCCTGAGGTTATTTTGAACCCGATACTGCACTGATAAAAGCGCAGAAGGGAGAGCCGCCGTGAGCGTCGAATTCGAACCGGTCAAAAAGCATATCGGGTCCATCGTACACGTTGACCGTGACAAGCTGCTGACGAAAGAGACCGCTCAGGCCTGCTTCGACCAATTGGAAGCGCGCACGGTGCTGGTGATCCCCGAAGCGCACCTCACCGACAAAGAACAGCTCACATTCACCGATCTGCTGGGAGACCGGCTCAACTTCACCAACAATGTGCCAGGCGCGGCCACGGTGAATGACGTGCATCAGGTCACGCTCGATAAGAAGCTGAACCCGGCGCCGGAATATGTGCTCGGCACGTTTTTCTATCATATGGACGGCATGACGGTGGCGACGCCGCCGCCGAAGGCGACGCTGCTTTCCGCGCGCACGATCTCAAAGACAGGCGGGCAAACCGAATTCGCGTCCACGCTCGCCGGTTATGCGGGGCTGCCCGACGCGGAAAAGGCAGAGATCGACGATCTGGTCGGCGTGCACACCGTGCTGCGCAGCGTCAGCATGCTGCTCGACGACATGACCGAGGAACAGAGGTCCAAGATTTTACCAGGCGTGGTGCAAAGACATCCTGTGGTGTGGAAGCGGAAAAACGGCACGCGCTCAATGGTGCTGGGCTCGCACGCCGACCGCATCGAGGGCATGCCGCTGGCGCATGGCCGCGCGATCCTGACGCGTCTGATCGAATGGTGCGCGCAACCCGCTTATTCCTATAGCCATACCTGGAAAGAAGGCGATCTCGTGATCTGGGACAATTGCGGCGCCATGCATCGGGTCCGCCCCTATTCGGAGGATTCCGGGCGCATGATGCACCGGACCGCCATCGCCGGAATTGAAACCACCAGTTAAAGCGCGGCGTTCTAAGCTCGGCCCATGTCCGACTCGGCGTTGATCGAAGCGTTTCTGGAAATGCTCTCCGCCGAGCGCGGCGCGCGCGCCAACACGCTCGACGCCTATGCGCGCGATCTGGAGGATGCGCGCGCGGGCGTGCGCGGCGGCTTGAACAGCGCAACACCCGAAGCCGTGGAAGCCTATGTGGCGGGCCTCGCCAAGCGCGGCCTGTCGCCGGCGACGGCGCGGCGGCGCATTTCAGCGCTGCGGCAATTCTATCGCTTCCTGCTGGAAGAGAATGTGCGCGGCGACGATCCGACCACGCGTCTCGATGCGCCCAAGCGCGGGCGCGCGCTGCCGAAGACATTATCGCTGGAGGAAGTGGAGCGGCTGATCGCGGCGGCGGAAAATCCGCGCGACCGCGCGCTGATAGAAATGCTCTACGGTGCGGGCCTGCGCGTGAGTGAGCTGGTGTCGCTGCCGCTGCGCACGGCGCCGAAGCCGGGCCAAGCGCATATGGTGATCGAGGGCAAGGGCGGCAAAGAGCGGCTTGTCGCGCTCGGGCGCCCGGCGCTGGCGGCGCTGGCCGAACACATGATTGCGCGCGCGGCCGCGCTGCCGAAAGAAGATGCGCGGCGCGAACGCGCGCAGCGTTGGCTCTTTCCTTCCGCGAGCGCCGCTGACGGCAAACTCACGCGGCGGCGCGTGGGGCAAATTCTCGAACAAGCGGCGGTGAAAGCCGGCATCGACCCAACGCGCGTTTCTCCGCACGTGCTGCGCCATGCGTTCGCAACGCACATGGTCGAAGGCGGCGCGGATCTACGCACGGTGCAGACGCTGCTCGGCCATGCCGACATTGCGACGACGCAAATCTATACGCATGTCGCTGAAGGCCGCTTGCGCACCATCGTGGAAACGAAGCATCCGCTGGCGAAGAAGAAGTGACTATCAGCGCGGCGGGGCGGTGTAGGTCACGCCGTCGATCGTCGTCGTGAGACTGCCTTCCGTCGGCGCCCGGTTCGCACCGAACCCTAAACTCGGCGGAACAAAGCCGCCCGGTTCACTCGTCACCTTCTCACCGTTTTGCAGGCCGCTGGCGCGCAGATTGGAATGCCAAACGATGCGCGCGCCGAAGCCCTCGCCCATGCGCTCGGCGCTCTCCTCGCCGTCAATGATGTGCACGCCGTCATCGGTGTAGCGCGTGTAGGACGCCGAGACGAAATTGATCGCGCCGTGCTCGTCATGGCGGATCTCCACTTCCGCACGGCCGGAAACCGCACCGTAGAGCGTGAATCGCCCGGCCGGCGCCGCCACTGGACGAACCGGAAGCGTATCGCCGGTGCGGAACGGAATCGCCCACGGTATGACATCAGGCGCGAGCGCCGCGGGCTCGACATGCACGGGCGCGCGATCGAGCAAGCGCGCAATCATCAGGCGCGTGCGGCGTCCGCCGGGCTCGGTTGAGGTTGGGCAGGGCTCCCGATTTGGCGCGTCGCAGGACGGCGCCGTCACCAGTGCTTGCCAATAGACAATATTGGTCCCGTCCGGAGACCAAGCCGGATCGGCGCGTCCATTCCAATTTGGATCACTTGGGCTCCCCGGCGTTCCGGGCCCCGCATTGATCTGTTGGCCGTGATAATCGCCGCGATCGCCATAGGCATCGAGCAAGTACGGCTGAAAGAAACGGCGATTGCCATCGTTGTAGCAGCACACACTTGTCATCTGGGTGACGAGATCGATGAGCGGAGGCACGCCGCGCATGGCGGCGAAATACATGTGCCGGCCGCCCTGACGCGCATCCATGACGACGTTCCACTGATCGTCGGGCGAAGCCTTCATGGGATCGCTATAGGCGGGATCGCGCGTGATGCGGACGGACTCTCCGGTAAGAAGATCGGTTCTGAACATGTCGACATTTCCGGATTCTCTCCAGAAATTACCGAAGATAGATTGCCCATCGGAACTCCAGCCGCGGAACTCACCGATCGCCACACGCAACGGCGCGAACACAAGCCGCTCCGGATCATTCGGATCGACCTGAAATTGGAAGGGCTCCGCCGCTCTATCGAGCAGAATGTTCAGATTTCTAAGCTCGTAATGCGCGCGCTCGGCGCCCGCGGCGGGAACAAAGGCAAGGCGCCCATAGAACGTGAACTGCTCGATCGAACGAGCCGGAACAAACACGCTGAAACCAATATGTTCGCTATCGGGATGCAGGCGAATTTCGCGCATGCCGCCGCCGAACCCGCCAGGCGACGGGCTATCCGACAAGCTGAATCGGATCGGATAGATGTGTACGCGATCCGGCGTGCAGCGCTCATCCGCCAGGGAAAACTCGCCGCAATCGACGACATTGGTTCCGGCGATCATCCGGCGATCGCCATGGAACGCTTGCGGATGGTCAAGCGGAATAAAACGCTCCGGCAAGTTTGCGACGCTGGCGCCGCCGCCACCCGGACGTGGACGATACGCGCCCGCCGCGTTTTCCTCGGGAACGCCGCAGGTGATGCAGCGCCACGCGTCGCCGTTGGAGAACAGCGTGCCGTCCGTGCGGATGGCGATGACTTGAGAACCACTATACCGGCTGGCGGGATCGCGCGATGACGCAGGCGCGCCAGC
>JAUIJZ010000004.1 GCA_030430715.1 Alphaproteobacteria bacterium | reverse complement strand
CTTATGTCAGCCTCGCCTCATTCTCGTCTGGCCCGCCGACCGAGGCGATGGTGCAGAACGCGCGCCAGCAAACGATCGAGCTGATCCGGCAGAATTACAATCATCCCTCGATCTTCATGTGGGCGGTCGGCAATGAGATCGACGTGCGCGGACGCTTCTCGCCGGCCAGTGCGTCCGGACATGCGCGTGCGCTGCTGGAGCAATTGAATACGCTCGCTCAAGAGGAAGATTCCTCGCGCCCGACCGCCTATGCCGATTGCTGCGAACGCGCGCCCTACGCCGATACGTACGTTTCCATGAACGGCGTCACCGATCTGATCGGCCTCAACCGGTATTATGGTTGGTATTATGGCGATCCCGAAGGGCTCGGCCCCAATCTCGATGAGCTGCATGCGCGCTATCCGAATACGCCGATCGCCGTCAGCGAATATGGCGCGGGCGGCGCGTTCACCCAGCACACGGACAATCCGCAAGGCGGCGTCATCGCTTCGCGCGGGCGCCCGCACCCGGAGGAGTTCGAGAGCTGGCTGCACGAACGCTATTGGCTGCAATTGCGCGACCGCCGCTACATCTACGCGCATTGGATCTGGAACATGTTCGACTTCTCATCGAACATTCGCCTCGAAGGCGACGCGATGGACATCAACAATAAGGGGCTCGTCTCGCACGACCGCCAGCGCCGCAAGGATGCGTTCTATTTCTACCAGGCCAGCTGGTCGCAAGAGCCCGTGCTGCACATTACGAGCCGCCGCTATGTGAACCGCGCCTACCCTGTTCTGGATGTGCGCGCCTATAGCAACGCCGATAGCGCGACGCTGATTGTGAATGGCGAAGAGATCGGCGCAACAGAGTGCCCGGACCGCATTTGCGTCTGGCGCAATGTGCGCTTGGCGCCGGGCGAGAATGTCGTTCGCGCGCAAGCGCGCATCGGCAATCGGCGCTTGCGCGACGAAGTGCGCTGGACCGCCCCTGACTCCGAAGACGGCTTGCGGATCGAGTCCGGAGAATTGGTCGGCCGCGAGAGCCCGCTCGGCCGTTTCGGCTCGGACAATTTCTTCACCGGCGGCACGCCTGTCCTGCTCAATTCAGTCGTGCAGCAATTCGCGCCCGTGGCCGTGGATGGCGAAGCCGGCTCATCGCAACGAAGCGTTCAAGGGCACGAGGATGCGGCGCTGTTCAACGCTTATCGGGAAGGCGATTTCAGCTACGCGCTCCCGGTGTCCGACGGAGACTGGCGCGTGCGGCTGATCACGTTCGAGCCCAATCCGGACGCGGCTGAGACGCGTACGTTCAATGTTTCCGTCAACGGGCAAGCCGTGTTGACGGACTTCAATCCGGCGGCTGAGGCCGGCGGCGCGTTGCGCGCGGTCGAACACACATTCACGGCGACAGCCATTAATGGAGAGGGCGTGACTTTGACGTTCGAATCCGCCGGCGGCCCAGCCATCGCGGCGGCCATCGTCGTCACGCGCTAAGCGCGGGGAAGCTCTACGCGCCGGTCTGGTTCGCGGCCGCCGCCTGTGCCCGCGCGGTGTCTTTATCTGTCAGCATGGCCGCGAACGCATCGAGTGAAGCGGCAATGGGCGCCATGTAGTCCAGAACCTCCGAGAGCGTGCCGATCGGCTTGCTCGCTTCGTTGGGATAGGACCGCGTGTCGTCCCACAAATAAATCACGCCGAAAGCGCCAGGCTCGCACGACATGCAGATGCTGTTGCTTTCGACGTCGCCGGCAATCACCAGCACGGTCTGCGGCAACATCCATTCTCGCCGCAGATAATTGGTGCACGTCTCGATGGAGGAACCGGCGGGCCGCTGACGGGTCGCGGGCCAGAATTGGTCGAGCGTGATGTGCCGCCCGCCCCATGGCGTCAGCGCGGCGAAATTGGTTTGTTTGACGTTCGCGCCATTGGTGATGCGCAGATACGCCTCCAGTTCGCCGGGAAGCGCCGGAACGAGCGCACGCACCACATCGAGCTCTTGCTCCGAAGCAGGGTTTTGCAAATCGCACAGCGCATCAAACAAGGCCATATCGCTTATCCTCGCAATCAATGCATCGCCGTGCGCGCCGCCAGCGCACGCGGCGTCGCCCAATAAGGTGAGCGTGACGCCGTTGGACGCAGCTTGGCGTCGACTTTAACGGCGTCCTTCAGCACGAACCGCTTCAGCCGGCCCCACCATTGCTTCGCCGCATCGGGCGCTTTGCGTCCAAGGACCGCATAATGATCGCCGATCCATTCGACGGTGAAGGAGCATACGCCATCACGCATACGCCCGACATTGAAGCGGAATATCGCGACATGCCCCGATCCAAAATATGGCGTGCCGGGCACGGCGCCTGGTCGGCGCTCGGTCCAGCCGGCGAACGGGTCCGCGATCTCGCTATCTGGCTCGTCGCTATTCTTGGCCGCCAGCAACGGCAACGGCCCGCAAGCGGTATGAAACAGACACCAGCGTCCCCCGGCGCTGAGTTCGACATTGTTACGCGCCTGCCATTTGTTCTCGCCGATGGAAACGATCTGGGCGATGTCGCCGTCCGCGTCGAGCCACGCCGCGATACGCGGCAGGTCCTCCGGCGTCATGTAGAGTTGGATCGCCGGAATGGGAGCGTCTCCTGCATGCGCGCAAGTGCGGACAACATTGGCGGATGCGGTCTGCCGCGCCAACCCTTCGCCGCATGTTGATCGCGCCGTGACGTGCTAAAATGCTTTCATCTGATGGATCGAGGTTGATCGATGGCGATGAGCAAAGCTGGGTCGCGGCCCATTCATGCCGGCGGCGCCGACTATCGATGGTCGTTCTTCCAGAATAGCGGCTACGATGATGTGACGGTGCAGAGCGCGAGCGGCACAGGGCAAAAACTCGCCGTGCAAATCATGGCGCCTGGACTGAGCGTCACGCCGGATTTGGTCGCGCAGAGCATTGCGTTCGCGCTGACATCTGGCTGGACACCCGGCGAGCCCGGCCCGCCCTTCAACATCCGGTATCAGGATCATCGCTTCCACGTGCGTTAGCGCGGGAGCGGCGCGACCTGCCCCGCCCCGGCGATTTTCCGGCCCGCTTCGTTGCGCCCCCGGCGCACGGCGATAGGGTGCGCCCGAACAGGAGGATCGCTCATGGTGGATATTGCGAACGGCTCGGCTCTGGTGACGGGCGGCGCGGGCGGCTTTGGCGGCGCAACTGCGCGCCGGCTCGCAGCCAAGGGCGCGAAGGTCGTCATCGCCGACGTCGCCGATGAGCGCGGCCAAGCGCTGGCCAAGGAGCTCGGCAATGGCGCGGTCTATGTGCGCACCGACATCACCAAGGAAGAATCGATCGCCGAAGCGGTGGAGACCGCCGCCAAGCTCGCGCCATTGCGCGCGGCGGTGATCGTGCATGGCGGCCCGCCGCCGCCGGACAAGGGCGGACGCGTGATCGGCCGCGACGGCTCGCGGCTTTCGCTAGCGCACTTCGCGCACATGGTGAACGTGTATTTGAACAGCGCCTTCTGCGCGACCGCACACGCCGCCGAAGCCATGGCCAAGAACGAGCCGCTCGCATCCGGTCAACGCGGCGTCATCATCAACACCGCCTCCATCGCCGGCTTCGAAGGCCAGCCCGGACAAGTGCCGTATGGCGCGGCCAAGGGCGGCGTGATCGGCATGACGTTGACGCTGGCGCGCGATCTCGCCCCGCTCGGCATTCGCGCCATGGCGATCGCGCCCGGCACGTTCCACACCTTTGCCTATGGCGCGATGAGTGCGGAAGATTTGCAGGAACGCTTCGGCAAGATGATCCCGAACCCCAAGCGCATGGGCGATCCCGACGAATACGCGCAACTCGCGCAGCAAATCGTCGAGAATGATTTTCTCAACGGCACCACCATCCGCTTGGACGGCGCGCAGCGCTTCTAGAGACTGTCCGCCAGTTCGCGCAGCAGGCCGGCGCCGTCGCCGGCCCAGGCGCTGCCATGCATGCAGGCGAGCGTGCCGGGTTTCAGCGCGGCCATCGCGTTGATGCGCGCGCCCGTATCGGGCCCATGCGCGTAATAATCCATGGCGCGGCGGAAATCCTCGCTGGGGCCGAGAATATCGCCCTCCGTCAGCGGCGCGTGATTTGAGCCGGGCTGCGTGAACAGGTCGCCGCAGAAGAACACCTTCTGCGTCTCGTCGAACAGGAAACCGCAATCCCAGCCGTGCGGCACGTGCGGCGCGGCGATCCAACGCAAACGCGCGCCGCCAATATCGAGCACTTCGCCATCCTTCATGCCGCGCGGCGGCTTGTCGGCGGCGTCACCGCCAATCATGGCGCCGACCGCGCTGCAGAAGGGCGTCGCGTTTGGCGCCTCGGCGAGAAATTGATTGAGCGCGCCGCACTCGTCCGGCTCGAAATGCGAAAAGCCGATCCAGCGCAGCTTGGCCGGATCGAGCACCTTGGCAATGGCCGCGCGCGTATCGGCGTAAAGCCCGCGCGGACCGGTGTGCCAGAGTAGTGGCTCGTCGGCGGCGATCAGATACTGGTTGAAGGAAAAGCCGCCGCCATCGGGCAGCGCGACGTCGCTGGCGATGCGGAATATACGCGGCGCGATTTCATCGATGCGAGCGGACATGACAAGGCTCCCTGCCCTGCTCCCTCTCGGAGCGGGCTTCATGCGATCGGCGCTTGCGTCCTTCGCGCTATTTCTTCGCGGCGGCGCCCTTCTTGGAATCGGCGTTCTTCTTCGGTTTGCGCTTTTCCTTGGTGGACCGCACCTGACCTTTAGCCATCGGAGCCTCCTGCTTAGGGCGCGCTCATTTTGATCCGGGCCGGGCCGCTGTCCAGCGTTTCGTTGCGCACGCGGAAGCCTTGTTTCGGTCTCCACGAAACATCGCAGCGCTCCGGTCCCGCCCCGGAACGGACTCAATCGGCGGAAAGTCTGAGGCCGATGCTGCATTGGGCCAACGCATTCGGACTGATGGCGCTGATCTCGGCGGTGTTCGCGCTGAGCGGCCTCAGCCTCGCCGTGAGCGGGATGGCGCAAATCCTGTTCTGGCTGAACGCGGGACTGTTCGCGCTGGCGCTGCTGACGGGAGTGTTCGGACGCGGCCGCGACGGACTCTACTCAGCCGAACGCGCGCTGTAGTGGGTCGCGGTGGCGGGTTTGGGGCTGATGGTGGGGCTGGGGTGGGTTAGTTAGCTGCGCCGAAGCACGCTTTCCAGCCGCAACATGATGCTCTGAACAGCGCTCCTATACAGAAAAGTCGTATCAACAAACCGGCCTTTGACATTCGCACCCCACTGCCTGAGGTTGTGAGCGTAGGAGGAGCTGCATGTACAAGCCGGGCGGCACAATCGCAGAGGCGCTGGGGCGCATCCAAAGTAAGAGCTATGTCTTGCCAGCGATCCAGCGTGAGTTTGTCTGGAAGCCGACGCAGATTGAGCGCCTCTTTGACAGCTTGATGCAGGGCTACCCATTCGGCACATTTTTGTTCTGGAAAGTCGAAGCGAAAACTACAGCCGCGTTCAAGTTCTACGATTTCGTGCTGAACTATCACGAAAGGGACAATCCACACTGCCCTGAACTGGGCAAACTGCTTCATCAGACTGTCACTGCGGTTCTTGATGGCCAGCAGCGCTTAACAGCGCTGAACATAGGTTTGCGGGGGTCCATGGCGCTTAAGCAGCCTAACAAATGGTGGACCAATCCAGATGCTTTCCCCGTTCGGACCCTAAGACTCGACCTACTAAGCACCCGAGCCGCTGACGAAGAGGGACTAGTCTACGACTTCAAGTTTCTGACCGACGAACAAGCCGCGCGAAGCGAACAATCTCACTGGTTCTCAGTCAGCGAAGTTCTGGGGATGCCAGACGGGCCTGCGATGGTGACGGCTCTACGCAAAGGCGGGCTCGAGGGAGACCAACTTGAACACGCTTACGCGACACTTGATCGACTTCATCGCGTAGTGCACTCGCACAATCTTGTGAACTATTACGAGGAAGAGACACAAGACGTCGAGAGAGTACTGAACATTTTTATCCGGCTTAACTCTGGCGGGACCGTACTATCTTATTCGGATTTGCTCCTCAGCATAGCAGTCGCGCAATGGAAGAAAATTGACGCCCGTGCCGAAATTCATAGATTGGTCGATGAGCTCAACAGTATTGGTGCCGGTTTTGCGCTCAGTCAGGACTTTGTACTTAAGGCCGGGCTAATGCTCGCGGATATTGCGAGTGTCGGCTTCAAGGTAGAAAACTTCACTGCCGACAACATGGCGGCACTGGAGGAAAATTGGATTGGCATTCGCAAGGCGCTGGTCCGCACCGTTGAGCTGGCTGCCAATTTTGGATTGAACGGTCAGACTCTAAGAGCAGACAGTTCTCTGCTTCCAATCGCCTACTATCTCTACAAACGCGACGCACCTGCCAACTACGTAACGCATAGCAAATTTGCACAGGATCGCGAAGCAATCCGTAGCTGGCTCATTCGCTCTCTTCTGAAGGCCTCCGGCATTTGGGGAAGCGGACTGGACACACTGCTCACCGCCCTTCGCGAGACAATCAAGACCGATGGCGCGTCCGCATTTCCAGACAAGCAGGTCCGCCAAGTCATGGCTCAAAGGGGAAAGTCGCTCACTTTTGAAGAGGCAGAGATCGAAGACCTCCTTCACTTGGAATATGGTGACCGGCGTGTCTTCGCTTTGCTTTCGCTACTCTTCCCGTTTGTTGACCTACGTAATCAATTCCATGTGGACCACATATTTCCAATTTCGAGGTTCAAAAAGAACACGCTAAGAAAAATTGGCTTCGATCAGGATCAGATTGAAATTTTGAAACGCCGAGTGAACGAGATTCCCAACCTTCAACTCTTGGAAGGAGCGATAAACATTGAGAAACGAGCGACGATGCCAAATGAGTGGCTCGTCTCTCATAAGAGTTCTCTAGATGGGCAGAAACACTATCGCGAGCAACATGCTCTCGGAGAAATCCCCGACGATCTTAGCGGCTTCGAACTCTTTTTCGCAGCACGGCGCGAGCGACTGCGCACGGCGCTGGGAAAATTGCTAGGCGGTCCCAACTCCGAGCACACTCTCTCCGCCCCCACCTAAGCCCGCGCCTCATTCACGCCGCGTCCGAGTGCGAGCAGCGCGGCGGCGGCGATGGAGTCGGCGTCGAGGCCGGCTTCGGCGTACATCGCCTCGGGCTTGTCCTGATCCTGGAACATGTCCGGCAAAGTCAGCGTGCGCACTTTGAGGCCGCGATCGAGCAGGCCGTCGCGCGCCAGGAAATGCAGCGCGAAGGCGCCGAAACCGCCGACGCTGCCCTCTTCAATCGTCAGCAGCACTTCGTGTTCGCGCGCCAGGCGCCGGATCAGATCCTCGTCGAGCGGCTTGGCGAAGCGGGCATCGGCCAGCGTGGTCGATAGCCCCATGGCGGTGAGCTTGTCGGCGGCCTTGCCGGCTTCGCCGAGGCGCGCGCCGAAATTCAACAGCGCCACGCGCGTGCCTTCGCGCACGATGCGGCCCTTGCCGATTTCGAACGGCGCATCGGCATCGGGGCCAAGAACACCAGCCGCGTCGCCGCGCGGATAACGGAACGCGGACGGGCCATCGTCGATCTGAGCGGCGGTGGCGACCATGCGCGACAGCTCATTGGCGTCGGCGGCGGCCATCAGCACGAAGCCCGGCAGCGCGCCGAGATAGCTGACATCGAAGCTGCCCGCATGCGTGGGCCCATCGGCGCCGACAAGGCCGGCGCGGTCGATAGCGAAACGCACCGGCAGCTTTTGGATGGCGACATCATGTACGACTTGGTCGTAGCCGCGCTGCAGGAAGGTGGAATAAATCGCAGCGAACGGCTTCATGCCGTCAGCCGCGAGGCCCGCCGCGAACGTGACCGCGTGCTGCTCGGCGATGCCGACATCGAAGGTGCGCTGCGGGAATTTCCGTTCGAACAGATCGAGCCCGGTGCCCGAGGGCATGGCCGCGTTGATGGCGCAGATTCTCTCGTCCTTCTCCGCTTCGCGGACCAGGCTTTGCGCGAACACTTTGGTGTAGCTTGGCGCGCCCGCGCCCTTCGCCTGCTCGCCGGTGACGACATTGAACTTGGCGACGCCGTGATATTTGTCGGCGGCGTTTTCGGCGGGCGCGTAGCCCTTGCCCTTCTTGGTGACGACATGGATCAGCACGGGCCGGTCGTCATATTCCTTGGCGTTGCGCAGCACCGGCACAAGCGTTTCCAGATCGTGGCCGTCGAACGGCCCGAAATAATGGAAGCCCAATTCCTCGAACAGCGTGCCGCCGGTGACGAGCGTGCGGCCGAACTCTTCGGTCTTCTTGGCCAGATCGTGCACGGTTTCGCCAAAGGCCGAAGCGACGCTTTTGGCTGTCTTGCGAATACGGCGATAGGTGCGCGTGGCGGCCAGGCGCGCGAGATACGACGACATGCCGCCCACCGGCGGCGCGATCGACATATCGTTGTCGTTGAGGATGACGATGAGCCGCTTGGTGGAATGGGCGGCGTTGTTCATCGCCTCATAGGCCATGCCGGCAGACATCGAGCCGTCGCCGATCACGGCGATGACGTGGCTATCGTCGCCGCGATTGTCACGCGCGACTGCGAAACCAAGCGCGGCGCTGATCGACGTGGCCGCGTGCGCGGCGCCGAACGGATCGTATTCGCTCTCGGCGCGCTTGGTGAAACCGGAAAGCCCCGCGCCCTGGCGCAGCGTGCGGATGCGGCCGCGGCGGCCGGTGAGAATTTTGTGCGGATAGGCTTGGTGGCCGACGTCCCAGATCAGCACGTCGCGCGGCGTCTCAAACACATAATGCAGCGCGACGGTGAGCTCGACCACGCCAAGGCCGGCGCCGAGATGTCCGCCGGTGGTGGAGACCGCGCTGATCGTTTCCGTGCGCAATTCGTCTGCGAGTTGAGGCAGCTGATTGGGCGCCAGCGCGCGCAAATCGGCCGGAAGCCTCACTGTGTCCAGAAGCGGTGTCTGCGGAGCCATGTCGCCTCAATCTAGTGCAGACAAATGCTAACGGCGATTTCACGCGAAGGCGACGCCCCGGCAGCAGTCACGCGGCAAAAAATAACGCCGTTTTGATGCGGCGCAGCCGCGCAGGGCGGCGCGGCGCGGGTCAAATGAGCCAAATATGCCCTTTACGCGGCCAAAGCGGCGTCCACGGCCTCGTCAATGCGGCGGGAGGTGGCTTCGCCGATATAGCGGTCGAACGCGGCCAGCGGCGCGCCGTCGGCGCCGAACACGAACACGCGCGGCAGCCTGATATCAGGCCTGCCGGCAAAGGCCTCATAGGCTTCCGAAGTGCCGCGCACCTGCGTGTAAATGGCGTTGGCGGCGTGAATGAAACGCGCGATGGCGATCTCGTCGGCGCGTCTGTCAACATTGATGCCGAGAATGTTGAGCCGCGCCGGATGAATGCGCGCGCGCACGCGTCCGAGATGACGCGCTTCGGCGGCGCAAGGCGGACACCACGTCGCCCAAAAGCTGATCACGGTCGGCAGATGCGGACGCAACACCGCCGAAAGATTCGTTTCGGCGCCGACAGCGCTGCGCAATCTGACCGCGCCCACTTCATGCAAGGACGGCGGCATGGGCGGCGCGGCATGATCCGCCAGCGCAAGATTTGGCGTGAAAGCGGCCGCAGCCGCTGCGAGTAAAGCGCGACGCGCAAGCATGGCGATCTCCCCCGCCCGCTTGCGCAACGCATGCAGCGCAAACCAGCGCGGAGATATGGAGACAGGATTCGCGATTCAGTGCGATGCGCGGATGAAGGCGCGCACATTACGATTGCAGTTCGCACGCAAAACAAGCGCGCGATGCGCGCGTTCAGTAGCGGCGCTCAACAATGAAATCGACCGCCTCGTTCAAGACACGCGCGCGCGTGTTGAACAAAGCGAGGTGGCGCTTGGCTTGGCTCGCCAACATGCCGACGCGTTCGCGCGTGGCTTCGACGCCGAGCACGGTGACGAAATTGACCTTGCCGCGCGCCCTGTCCTTGCCGACAGCCTTGCCGGTGTCGCGCGCCGCGCCTTCGGCGTCGAGCAGATCGTCCACCATCTGAAAGGCGAGACCGACATCGTGCGCGTAGCGATTGAGCGCGGTGCGTTCAGCTTCCGACGCGCAACCGATCAGCGCGCCGGCCTCGACGGAGAAATTGATCAGCGCGCCCGTCTTCAAACGGTTCATGCGCGTCACGGCGATAAGATCGGAGCCGATGTCGCCGCCGGCCATGTCCGCCGCCTGCCCGGCCACCATGCCCTGCGCGCCGGACGCGCGCGCAAGCCCGGTGACCAGCTTACAGCGCATCTGCGGATCGGCGTGGGTCGCGGGCTCGCCCATGATTTCGAAAGCGAAGGTCAAAAGCGCATCGCCCGCCAGCACGGCGGTGGCCTCGTCATATTGACGATGAACCGTGGGCTGGCCGCGGCGCAGATCGTCGTCGTCCATGCACGGCAGATCGTCGTGGATCAGCGAATAGGTGTGCACGCACTCGATCGCGGCGGCGGCGCGCAACAAGGCGCCTTCGTCGGCGTCGAAGATGCGGCCCGCCTCAAGCGTGAAAAACGGACGCAAGCGCTTGCCGCCGCCCAGCGCGGCGTAGCGGATCGCCTCCAGCAGGCGCGCTTCGGGCCCCTGCGCGCGCGGCAACAGCGCGTTCAACGCCACTTCAACACGCTCGGCGGCCTCTTTGAGCCGGTTTTCGAGATTCGACATGCCGGCTGCGTTAGCAGAGCGGCGTCTCCGTGCCTACGCCTGCCTTGCGGGCTTGCTGGGCGGCGCCCTTCCAAATTACCAACGGGAAAGGCATCATGGCGCAGAGGGGATCCGGCTGGGCGGCTCGGATTGCAGAAAAAGGACGTTTGAATGGCTTCGGTAGTGATCATTCACGCCGCCGATGACGCTCTGCCCGCGCGCGCGCTGGGCGAGAAGCTGCGTCTGGCCCAGCTCACGCCCATTATCGAAACGCAAGGCGAAGAACGGCAAAGCGCGATCCGGGAAGCGGCGCTGACCATCGCGCTCTGGTCGCCCCGCGCCGCCGCCGATGCGGAAGCCGCCGAAGCCGCCGCCTACGCCCAAAGCAACGGCAACATTGTGCACGCCGCCATGCAGAGCGCGCAGCCGCCGGAACGATTTCGTGGTGAAAAATGCGTCGACCTGACCGGCTGGCGCGGCGAAGACGATTTTCCGGCCTGGCGCGAACTGGCGGACATCGTAACCGATAAAGCTGGCCTGCCGCCGTTGCCCGCGCCGGCCCCGCGCCCACCCTCCGGCTTTTTTCAACCTGGCCGGCCTGACCCCGAGGCGATGAGTGCAGCCGCAACGCCTCCGCGCGCCCGCGCGCCCCGGCCTGCGCCCGCGCCACGCCAAGAAGCGCCGCGCTCTGAGCCGCAACGCCATGAACCGCCGCGCCGTGCCGCGCCCAGCTTTGATGAGACGCCGCGCGCCGCCAGTGAAAGTGTCGGCGGCGGGCGCATGGCGATCTTGGCCGGCATCACTTTCGTTGTCGTCGCACTCGTGGGCGGCGGCGGATATTTCCTCTGGAGCCAGTCGCAAAACAGCGGCGACGCTTCGGCATGGGAAGCCGTCGACACCGGCGACCCAGCCGCGCTGCGCGCTTTCCTCGATGGCGCTCCGGGTTCGTATCGCGACGATGCGCGCGCCGCTTTGGCGTCACTCGAAGAACGCAGCTTCGAAGCGGCGATGGACGCCAACAGCATAGAAGCGTTGGAAGCGTATCTGAACGATTTCCCGTCAGGCGAAAACGCACTCGCCGCGCGCGGGCGCATCGCCGAATTGCAGAGCGCAACGGCGCCGCCGGAAACAGCGACGGAAGAATTGGACGCCGAGGCGTTGCCGCCGGAAGAAGAAATCGATCCGGATTTGTTGCCGCCAAACGCCGCTTCAGCCGGGCCTGTGGCCATCGCGCCGACGCCCGAACCGGCGCCAATTCCCGCGCCCACGCCAACGCCGGAGCCGTCGGGCGGCATCGACCTGACGCCGCCGCCGCCATCGGAATAATTTAAAATGAAAGCGCCGCGCCGTAACGGCGCGGCGATTAGTAGAGCCGCCCGCCCGTCAGCGCGGGGCGATCGACATTGAGCAGCACGACATTGCCGTTGCGATCGGGAAAGCCGAGGCACAGCACTTCGCTCATGAACTTGCCGATCTGTTCGGGCTCAAAGTTCACGACGGCCGCGACGCGGCGGCCAAGCAATTCGCCGATGTCGTAATGATGCGCGACTTGCGCGCTCGATTTCTTCACGCCGAGCGGGTCGCCGAAATCGATGAGCAATTGATAGAAGGCTTTCTTCGCTTCCTCGAACACTTCGACATCAATGATGGTGCCAAGGCGGATGTCCACCTTGAGGAAGTCTTCCATCGAAATGAGCGGCAGGCGCGCATTGTTCTGCGGATCGTCGGCCATTGGCGTTTTCCTCTATTGCCCGAGTTTTGCGGGCTCCGTGTGCGGCCCGTCAGGCCCCATCACGATCTGATCGACCTCGAGCTGAGCATCTTTCAATTGGCTTTCGCACCGCGCCTTGAGAGCGGCGCCGCGCTTATAGATACGAATCGAATCCGCCAGCGGGACGTCGCCGCGCTCCAGGTGCGCGACGATTTTTTCCAACTCCGCCAGGGAGTCTTCAAAGCTGAGCTGGGACGGATCTGCGTTTTCTTTGCTCATGGTTCGCAAAAGTATGGGGTCAAAGCCTCAGAGACAACCAAAACTGGCTGTGAAACGGCTATTTCACTTGGTCTTGATGTAGCGGCGATAGGCCCAATAGGTGTCGCCGCGATTTTCCACTTCCCGCCAACCCTGAGCGCGCAGCACCGGGCGCATCATGCGGTTGAACCAGCCATGCGCGCATAAAAGCACGTTATGGCCACGCAAAGCCTGCGCCGTGAGCGTCGCCACGGCGGCCTCGGCGCGCAATTCTGCGTCGGGCCGGCTCTCCTCGCCGTCATGGGCGCCGAACCACCATGCGATCCGCGCCAGCACCCCCCAATGGCCCGGGCGGCGCTTGCCCCAGATGCTCGGCGGCGGCAGCGGCGCTTCGACAAAAACCGGATCGGTAATGATCTCGCGCCCACCGGCTACAGCTTCGGCGGTGCGAATCGCGCGCGGCAGCGTGGAAGCGAAAATCACGTCGCTGGCTTCGGCCAGACGCAGCAAACCCTCGGTCGGACGCTCGTCCGGATGCAAGCCGACACGATTATAATTGGCCCACCAATCGCGGTAGCCGTGATGGTCAATGTAGACGCTACGGTCCGCATGCGGACGGCCATGTCTAGCAATAACGATCGAGCCCGTCCGCACAGCAGAACGGCGATCCAGCGTCTCGTTCGGCGCCATCGTCGTCGTCATTCTGACCCTCGCACGACCGATCGCCCCCTCCCCGTGAGCGGGACCTAGCCGCGCAACGCTTCCAGAAAGGCTGGGACCGATCGGGCGAGCGCGGCCAAGTCGTAACCGCCCTCTAGAGTCGACACAAGCTTGCCTTCACAGTGTTGTGACGCACGCTGCCGCAGCACACTCCCCGCCCAGGCGAAGTCCGCATCTTCAAGCTGCATCTGCGCCAGCGGATCGTCCCGATGCGCGTCGAAGCCGGCGGAAACCAGAATCAGTTCGGGAGCGAACGCATCGAGCGCCGGCAAAACGCGCCGCTCCATCGACGCGCGCCAGATCGCGCCGTCCGCGCCTGGCGGCAAAGGCGCGTTCACGACATTGCCCGCTAGGCCCGTCTCGCTGACGTGGCCGGTGCCAGGATAAAGCGGCGATTGGTGCGTCGAGGCAAAGAAGAGGCGCGGCTCGCGCTCGGCCACGGCCTGGGTGCCGTTGCCGTGATGTACATCGAAATCGACCACGGCGACGCGCTTCAGCCCATGCGCTTCAAGCGCGTGCAGCGCGGCGATGGCGACATTGTTGAAAACGCAAAAGCCCATCGGCTGCATCGGTTCGGCATGGTGGCCGGGCGGACGCACGGCGCAGAACGCGGTTTCATCCTCGCCGCCCAACACCGCATCGACCGCGGCTACGCCCGCACCCGCGGCGCGATAAATGGCTTCGCGCGAGCCCGGCGCGATCGCGGTGTCGCCGTCGAGCTGCACGCGCCGCTGCTCTGCCTCGGCGAACGCCGCATCCAGCGCCTCGACATAAGGCAGCGGATGCACGCGCATGATGGCTTCGCGTTCGGCCAGCGGCGCTTCGCGCCGTTCAACATCGCCGAGCGCTTTGATGATGGTCGAAAGACGCGCCGGCTGTTCAGGATGGCCGGGCGCGGGATCATGGCCGAGCATGGCCGCATGCGTAAAAAGCAGCATGGGGCCGATCTAGCGCGAAGGTGGAAAAAAGCGAAGAGCGCGACGGGGAGACGCCGCGCCCTTCTTTTCGGGGCCGGCAAAGCTGCGGGGAGCTAAGCGATGGCGGCCTTAGAGAAAGAAGAAGCGCCGAGAGAACCTGGCTGGCGGTATGACGGTGGGGACAAAAGGCCCGGCCCGCTCGGCGTCTTCAGTGCAATCACCTTAGCCGCCGCCCGCCGCCTGCACTGTGACCGGCGGCACTTGCGGCGCGGCCGCCTCATGCGGGCTGACAATATGGGACGGTGCGTGCTGGGCGACGGTTTCGCAAAGAGTTTCGATGCAGGCAGGCGCCCCGAGCACCGCATCCGCGCCCGCGAAATGCGCCAATTCGTCAAACACAGGCGCGACCGACCGCACGCTCGGCGCCAAGGCCACGATGACAAGGTCCGGATGCGCGCGCCGGAATTGGCGGATCAATTGCAGCGCGTTGCCGTCGGGCAGCATCGCATTCATGACCAAAACTTCCAGATTGATATTGGCGACGATAAAGGACGCAGCCGCCGCGCTTGGCGTTTCGTGCGCGGCAAACCCCATGCGCCGCAGCGCATCCCCGATCGCCGCGCGCACGTCCCCATCAGGATCGGCCACACAGGCCGCGCCACGCAGAGGAAATCGATCCTCCTGGCGCCGTGTCCGCGTCGACCATTCGATTGAGCCGCCCATAACGCTCCTCCCATGGTTGCGTTTTGGGCCTCAACGCGCGAAGTCGCGATTACGCTCCCTGTCGTACAAGAAAAAAGAGGGTTGATGCGCGCTAACCAAAAACGCGCTCAGGTCTTTAGGCGGTATCCGGTTTTGAAGATCCACCAGATCGCCGCCAGGCACACCAGGAGAATGAGCGAAATCGCACCTAGCGAGACGCCGATCGCCACGTCTGCCGTGCCGAAGAAGCTCCAGCGAAACCCGCTGATGAGATACACGACCGGATTGAACAGCGTCACCTTCTGCCAGAATTCCGGCAGCATGCTGATCGAATAGAAGGTGCCGCCGAGAAAGGTGAGCGGCATGATGACGAGCATCGGTACGATCTGCAGCTTCTCGAAGCCATCGGCCCAAATGCCGAGAATGAACCCGAACAGGCAGAACGTCACGGCCGTCAGCGCCAGAAACAATATCATCACCAACGGATATTGGACGCTGTAATCCACGAACAACCGCGCCGTCACCAGGATGACGCAACCAATGATCATCGATTTGGTCGCAGCGGCGCCGACATAACCGGTGACGATGTCGAACGGCGAGAGCGGCGCCGAAAGCACTTCATAAATCGTGCCGGTGAAGCGCGGAAAGTAGATGCCGAACGACGCGTTCGAAAGGCTCTCGGTCAGGATCGACAGCATGATGAGGCCGGGCACGATGAAAGCGGCGTAGCTCACGCCATCCACCTCGCCCATGCGCCCGCCAATGGCCGAGCCGAACACGATGAAATAAAGCGCCGTCGATAGAACCGGCGTGAACAGGCTCTGCCCCAGCGTGCGAAACCAACGCGCCATTTCGAACTGATAGATGGCTTTGATGCCGTGACCGTTCATGGCCGCTGCTCCCGCACAAGGCTCACAAAAATATCTTCCAACGAAGATTGCTCAGTGTTGAGGTCTTTGAAATCCAGACCGATCTCACCGAGCCGCTTCAGCAGATCGGGGATGCCGCTTTCATCGGCCTGACCGTCAAACGTGTAGGTCAGCGCCGACCCGTCTCCGGAAAGCTCCAAGCTGTAGCCATTGAGACCTTCCGGCACGGCGGAGATCGCTTCGCGCAAATGCAGCGTGAGCTGCTTCTTGCCGAGCTTGCGCATCAGCGCCGCCTTCTCATCGACCAGAACAAGTTCGCCCTTGGAGATGACGCCGACGCGGTCGGCCATTTCCTCGGCTTCTTCGATATAATGCGTGGTGAGAATGATGGTGACGCCGCTTTCGCGCAGCTTTCGCACCATCTCCCACATGTCCTGGCGCAGCTCGACATCGACGCCCGCGGTCGGCTCGTCGAGGAAAAGAATTTTCGGCTCATGGCTGAGCGCCTTGGCGATCATCAGGCGGCGCTTCATGCCCCCGGACAATTCCTGAATCTTCGCCGTGCGCTTGTCCCAAAGCGATAGGTCGCGGAGCACTTTTTCAATGTGCGCCGGATTGGGCCCATAGCCGAACAGCCCGCGGCTCAGCTTCACGCTATCAATCACGCGCTCAAAAGCGTCGGTGTGCAGCTCCTGCGGCACCAGCCCGATCGCGCGGCGCGCGGCGCGATAATCGCGTATGATGTCATGCCCATCGGCGGTGACGCAGCCGCTGGACGGCGTGACGATGCCGCAAATGATCGAGATGAGCGTCGTCTTGCCCGCGCCATTTGGCCCAAGCAGCGCGAAAATCTCGCCCTTGTGGATGTCGAGATTGATCGGCTTGAGCGCCTTCACCCCCGATTTGTAGGTCTTGCTGATATCCTTGATCGAAATGATGGGCTGCGTGTTGGGCGGCACGGGACGACTCATTGCTGCTGCGAGGCAAGCGCCGGACATAAGGGCGCAACGGCGATTGGGCTAGGGGCGAAGGATTTTCCTCAATCGAACTGCGGAAATTTTGCGCCGCGCCCCCTATCTCCTCAAAGACGATGCAGCCGGCTCAAATCCTACATCCTCGCCCTGAAGGGCTCTATGCGCCCGCGGCAGACCTTTACATCGATCCCACGCGCCCAGTTGCCCGCGCCCTCATCACCCACGGACATTCCGATCATGCACGCGCGGGACACGGCGCCGTGCTGGCGACCAAGGAAACGCTCGCCATCATGGGCGCGCGCTGCGGGCCCGGCTTTGCCGGATCGACGCAAGCTTTGGCCTATGGCGAAGAGATCACAATTGGCGGCGTGCGGTTTTCGTTGCGTCCTGCCGGCCATGTGCTGGGCTCCGCGCAGGCCTTAGCTGAGTGCGGCGGCACGCGCGTGGCGGCGAGCGGCGATTATAAGCGCCACCCCGATCCCACCTGCCCGCCCTTCGAAATCATGCCGTGCGACGTTTTCATAACAGAGGCGACCTTCGCCCTGCCCGTATTCACGCATCCAAGCGCGGACCATGAGGTGATGAAACTGCTCGACTCGGTCGCGCTGTTTCCCGAGCGCGCGCACATCGTCGGCGCATATGCGTTGGGCAAGGCGCAGCGCGTGATGGCGACACTGCGCGCCTGCGGCTGGGACAAGCCGATCTATGCGCATGGCGCGCTGCTGGCGGTGACTGAACTCTATCGCGAATTCGGCGTGGACCTTGGCGATGTGCGCCCCGTACAAGATGCGCCGAAGAGCTTTTATGCGGGCGCCATCGTGCTGGCGCCGCCAAGCGCGCTGCAAACCCCATGGGTGCGCCGCTTCCCCGATCCGGCGACGTGCTTCGCCTCCGGCTGGATGCGGATTCGCGCCCGTGCGCGCCAGCGCGGCGTGGAGCTGCCGCTGGTGATCTCCGATCATGCCGATTGGCCCGATCTGCAACGCACCATCCTTGAAACCGGCGCCGGAGAAATCTGGATCACGCATGGCGAAGCGGATGCGCTGGCGCATTGGTGCGCCCAGCAAGGATTGAACGCCAAGGCGCTGCATCTGGTCGGTTACGGCGATGAAGAAGCCGAGGGCGCGGCGGCATGAATAGGTTCGCGGCGCTGCTGGACCGCCTCGCCTATGAGCCGCGCCGTCTCGGCAAGCTGGCGCTGCTCGAAACCTATTTCCGCGACACGCCCGATCCCGACCGTGGCTGGGCGCTGGCGGCGATGACAGGCGCGCTCAACTTCAAAAACGCCAAGGCCGGGTTGATCCGCACGCTTGCAGCCGAACGCACCGATCCGGTGCTGTTCGCGCTTTCCTATGATTTCGTCGGCGACCTTGCGGAAACGGTCTCGCTCATGTGGCCAGCTGATTCCGCGCGCGCCAATGCAACGCTCTCCCTGAGCGACGTGGTCGAAGGCTTGCAGACAACGCCGAAAGGCGAACTCCCCGGCCGCGTCGCCGCGTGGCTCGACCGGCTGGACGAAAATGGCCGCTGGGCGTTGTTGAAACTGATCACCGGCGCGCTGCGCATCGGCGTTTCGGCGCGATTGGCGCGCACGGCGCTTGCGCGTCTGGGCGGGCGCGAGCCGGACGAAATCGAAGACGTCTGGCACGCCGATGCGCCGCCCTATCTGAAACTGTTCGCTTGGCTGGAAGGACGCGGCCCGGCGCCAAGCGCAAATACAAGCGTGCGCTTCTACCCGCCCATGCTTTCGCACCCGATCGAGCCTGAGGCGCTGGAGGATTTCGACCCGGCCGAATTTTGCGCAGAGTGGAAATGGGACGGCATTCGCGTTCAGGCGGCGGCTGGAATCGACGCGTACGGTCAGCGCGCCGCGCATTTGTTTACGCGAACGGGCGAGGACGCCTCGGACGCCTTCCCCGATCTGGTCGGCGCTTTCGACTTTGAGGCCGTGCTCGATGGTGAATTGCTGATCCGGCGCGAAGGCCGCGTGCAGGATTTCAATACGCTGCAACAAAGGCTCAACCGCAAAAGCGCGACGGCGAAGCTCATGGCCGAGTTCCCAGCCTTCATTCGCGTCTATGATCTGTTGGCGCTGGGCAAAGAAGACTTGCGCGCCCTGCCGTTCGCGGCGCGGCGGGAACAATTGGAAAGCTTCGCCGCCGCTCATCCCTTTGCGCCGATCGATCTTTCGCCGCTGATTTCCTTCAACACTTGGGATGAATTGGCAGCCGCGCGCGCCAAACCCGCCGACGGCGGCGCCGGCGTGGATGCCGAAGCGGTCGAGGGCGTGATGATCAAACGCCGCGACGCGCCCTATCTGGCCGGGCGCCCGAAAGGCTATTGGTTCAAGTGGAAACGCGATCCGATGGCGATCGACGCCGTGCTCATGTACGCGCAGCGCGGTTCCGGAAAACGCAGTTCATATTATTCAGACTATACCTTCGGCGTTTGGAGCGGCGACGAACTCACGCCGGTCGGCAAGGCCTATTTCGGCTTCACCGATGAGGAATTAGCGGAACTCGATCGCTTTGTCCGGGCCAACACGCTCAACCGCTTTGGCCCCGTGCGCGAGGTTACACATACGAAAGCTAAGGGCTTGGTGCTCGAAGTCGCGTTCGAGGGCTTGCAGCGCTCCCGCCGGCATAAAAGCGGCTTAGCCATGCGGTTCCCGCGTATTTCCCGAATTCGCTGGGACAAACCCCCACGCGATGCGGACACGCTCGACACGTTGGAACAATTGCTGCAGCGCGGCGAAACCGCGGAAGGATGATCGGCGCTACGTCAACGCGTCGTCCTATGCGCCACAGTGCTATTAAAATGCGGCAAAAAACACCGCCGGCGCCCGCAACTCGCTTGTGGTCGCATCGCACTTCGATCAGATTAAATACCAGGGCAAAGACGGGTGGACCGCGAACAAGAGGGCGGCTCCCGGACAAGCATAAAAAATGAGACGGCCTCCGGCTTTCCTTGCTGACCGGCGGGCTAGCGGGAGGCACTGCATGAAATTCAAATCTCTCATTTCCACCGTGTGCGCTGCAGCGCTCGCGCCTGTTGTCGTGACGGGGGTCGCGCACGCACAGGGCGCCGTCAGCGCTGTCGGCGCGGAGGAAATTGTCGTCACCGCACGTAAGCGGGGCGAAGAAAACGTGCAGGATGTGCCCCTAGCCGTAACCGCTTTCGGCGCCGCACAATTGGACGCGCTCAATTTCCAAGACCTGCAAACGCTCAGCTATACCATGCCGAACGTGCAGCTTGAGGACGTCGGCACCCTGCCCGGCTATGCGAACTTCTCGATCCGCGGCCTCGGCATCAACTCCTCGATCCCCTCGCTGGACCCAGCGGTCGGCGTGTTCGTCGACGGCGTTTACATGGGCATTCCCGCCGGTCTCGTGTTCGACAATTTCGACATGGCCGGCATTGAAGTGTTGCGCGGTCCGCAAGGCGTGCTGTTCGGACGGAACGTGACCGGCGGCGCGGTGCTCGTCCGCACCACGGCGCCAAGCGACATATTCGAGTTCCGCGGCCGCGTCGGTGCGGAAAGCGGCATGCGCTATTACGGCGACGCGATGGTCACGGGACCGATCTCGGAAAGCTTCTCCGGCAAGCTCGCCGTCTATTACAGCGATGATGAAGGCTGGTTCGACAACGACAATTTCGATGGCGCGAGCGTCGGCGAAAGCCGCCAGACCATCATCCGTCCGGCTCTGCGCTTTACGCCGAATGACACCGTCGATCTCATCCTGCGCCTGGAACATGGCGAATTGGAAGGCGACGGCCCGGTTTCGCAAAACCATGCCGTTTACGATCGCAATTCCTACGATTTCGCGCTGGACGAGCCTGGCTTCCAGGACGACAGCTGGAATCAAATGTTCCTGGAGGGCAATTTCAATGTGCCCTTCGGCAACGGCACGATCACCAACATCTTTGGCTGGCGCGATTACGAGTCGAGTTCGTTGATCGACGTTGATGGCCAAGTGGGCCTTGGTCTCCATGCCGGCGCCTATTTCGAGCAAGATCAGATCAGCGAGGAATTGCGCTATGCCGGCACGTTCGGCGCGTGGGACCTGACCGCCGGTCTCTATTATTTCGAACAAGACCTCTTCTACATCGAGCACCGCACCACGTTCCTCTCCGAGGGCACGGGCGGCGGCGTTGGAGAGTTCTCGACCGCGGGCGCGTTCGTCGCGGCGGACTGGCACATCAATCCGCAATTCGCGCTCAATTTCGGCGTCCGCTACACGCATGAAGAAAAAGAGGCGCGGGTTCAAACCTACGCGGCCGATGTCGGCAGCGTGGCCTATGACGCCCGCATGCTGACGCCGAACTTCTCGGATTCAGATGAGTGGAGCGACATCTCGCCCCGCGTCGGCTTCCAATACACGCCGAACCCGGACACGCAGCTTTATGGCTATTGGGCGCGCGGCTTCCGCAGCGGCGGCTACAATTTCCGCCAAGTGCAAACGCTCGGCGCCGTCACGCCCGGCCCGTTCGATTCCGAAGAGCAAAGCTCATTTGAACTTGGGTGGAAGCAGGATTTCGCAGAAGGCCGCGGCCGCGTGAACTTCGCCGTGTTCCACAACGAGATCGATCAGATGCAGCGCGAGATCAACACCGCGCTGACATTCTACGGTATCAACCAGCAGATCGTGAACGCGGGCGACGCCACCATCCAAGGCGCTGAAGTCGAAGCCCGCTGGCGCTTTACCGACAACCTGCTCGCGACCGTGCAAGCGGGCTATACGGACGGCGAATACGACAGCGTCACGTTCGATTTGAACACCGACGGCGTGGTCAACGCCGCCGACGCGGCTCTCGATATTCCGCGCCTGTCGCCATGGACCTATGGCGCGACCGTCATCCACGATCTGCCGCTTGGCAGTTGGGGCGGGCTCTCGACGCGGCTGAGCTACAGCCACCGCGACGAGACAGCCTATACCGACTCGAACCTGGGCTACTTCAACGAGGTGGATCTGTTCGACCTCAGCTTCTCGCTGGCGCCGAACGAAGGGCCGTGGTCACTCTCGATCTACGGCAACAACCTGACCGAAGAGACGACCTATGGCGGCGACACTATCCTGCCCGACCTTGCCGCTTTCGGCGGCGACGGCGCCCTAGGCCCGCGCCCATTGCCGACCTTCTCACCGCTCAATCGCGGGCGGGTGATCGGCGCGTCGTTGCGCGTAACATACTGATCGCGAGGCGGGCGGCGTTTTGCGCCGCTCGCACACGCCTCTGCTTCAAGACCCAGCCGAAAGGCTGGGTCTTTCGTTTGCGCTTAGGACTTCGCCTGCAAGCTCACGCCCGGCGGCAACGGCGTATCGTCCGGCACGAAGAAATCCGGCATGAGCGCTTGCGTAGGATCGACACGGTATTTGTCGAAATCCCGCTCCCCCTCGGCATAGAGCACCAGATCGTCGATGAAGAAATTGCCGGTGCATTCGCGCGCCGGCTTGGTGAGGATGGCGTGCGCGGCGTCGGCCATAATGTCGACCGTGCGGCAATGCTTCAGCCCCTCTTCGCCCGTAATGGCGAATTCTATGGCCGCGGTCGCGACGCCGGTACGCGGCCAGAGAGCATTGACGGCGATTCCTTGGCCGCGGAATTCCTCGGCCATGCCAAGCACGCACATCGACATGCCATATTTGGCCATCGTGTACGCGACGTGCGGCGCAAACCATTTCGGCGACATGTCGAGCGGCGGCGACAGCATCAGCACATGCGGATTGGCCGCCTTCATCAGATGCGGCATGCATGCGCGCGTAACCACGAATGTGCCGCGCGTATTGACCTCATGCATGAGATCGAAACGCCGCATCGGCGTGTCCAGCGTGTTGGTCAGATTGATGGCGGAGGCATTGTTGATGCAGATGTCGATGCCGCCAAAGTGCGCCGCCGCCTGATCCACAGCCTCCGTTACGGCGTCAGCCTCGCGCACGTCGAGCACCAGCGGCAGCGCACGGCCGCCTGCCTTCTCAACCGCCTCGGCGGCGCTGTGAATCGTCCCCGGAAGCTTTTTGTGCGGTTCGGCGGTCTTGGCGGCGATCACAATGTTGGCGCCGTCGCGTGCGGCGCGTTCGGCGATGGCGAAGCCGATGCCGCGGCTCGCGCCCGTGATAAACAAGGTTTTTCCGGCCAAACTCATAGTGCTCTCCTCGCCCAGAACGTCAGACTAGGCGAACATGACGCCAACGCGAAGCCGGGATCGACCGCCTTCGAAGCTTGACGCTTCGTCATCCAGCGGGAATGTCCTGGCCTAAGATAAGCATTCGACCCTGGAGGAGACGTCATGCGCGCATCCGTTCTCGCCGCGGCCGCCGCCGCCCTTGCCTTTGTTGGCGTCGCCAACGCGGAACAATGGACCGATCCGGCCGGCCGCTTCACCTTCGAAGCGCCCAACGGATGGAGCGTCAATCAACCGCCAGCCGCCGCCGACAATCTCACCTTCGTGATTGCCGGTACGGCAAGCAACGAATGCCAAATCCTGGCCGTCACCAGCCCTGCATCGGCGGCAGCGTCGCCGGAAAGCATCCGCCGTCAGACCGCCGATTCCGCGCGCTTCACCAACGATCTGTGGACGCGCGCCTTAAGCCAATTCCCCGATCTTTCGGGCGACGGCGTGCAGATCACATCCACGTCCGTCGATGAAACCGGATTTTGGCCGATCCAGCGCGCGGAAGCGCAAGCGGGCGGACAGCCTGTTCATGCAGCGATCCTGGGCCGGCCGGGCGTTGAAGTGTTTGTGGCCTGTCTCACCTATGGCGGCACGCCTTCGACAGATCTGTACAATCAGGTGATCCGCTCGATTGGGCACGCCAACGACGCGACCTGGCAAACGGAGCCGGAAAGCGCGGCGGCAACGCCCTAAAGCGTTTCACGCCGCTGGCGGCTGGCAAGAGCCGGTAAAAAGCTGGCAAATTTCCGCCTAAGTGCGCGTGTATGGTGTGTCTCAGATCAGATTAGGGAACTTTGAATGCGCATTTGTGCGTTGGCTCTAGGCGCTGCGGCGCTTTTCTTCACAGCTTCGGCTTCGGCCAACACTTCGACCTGGACCGACCAGGCGATGCGCCTTGTCTTTACCGCCCCGCAGGAATGGAGCATCGATCAGCGCGTCGGCCTTGGCATGGACGACACGCAGACCTTCGTCGCGATCGGCGACGAAACGCACCTCTGCCAATTCAATTCGGATGCGAATTGGGACACGTTTTCGCATTCGCCCGGCAATGTTCACCGGCAAGTTGCGGCGGGAATCTCCGCCGAAACCTGGACGGAAGCGCTGAACGGCTTTCCAGAGCTTTTCCCCAACCAATCGGCGGAAGTTGAATCCACCACGCTCGATTCGACTGAGTTCTGGCCGATCCAACGCGCCCAGGCCCGCTCTGAGCGCGGCATGGTGATCGCGGCTTTTCAACAGCGCCCCGGCGTTGATCTGGTCACCGCCTGCCTTGTCTCCGACGACGGCCAGCGCGAGGTCTATGAAGACATCATCCGTTCCGTGAGCCACCCCAGCGACAGCATCCTGCAGTCTGCGGTGGAAGCCGAGCTGCTCCATCAACCGGCGCCAGCCGCGAACTAAACAAGGTTAGCGCGGGCTTAATATTAAGCCCCTGGTCAATAGCGTAAACGCTTGGTTATTCATGCGTTTACGCGCAATTCACGACGATGGGCGCATGTGATGAGCGTGCTTGCATCGCTCTCTCAATCGCGCCGTCTCGGCTTTTCTAAAACAGGCGTCAGCCTGCTCGCCGCTTTCGCGGTCGGCATAGTTGCGCTCACCGCCCCGCCCGCCGCGATCTTAATTCTTGGCGCCATGGGCGCTGTCGCGCTGATGCGCACGCAAACACGCTTGGATATCGCAGCGCTGGTCGGCCCGGCCTTCGCCGCGCTGATTGTCGGCGCCTTTATGGGGCTCTCGGGCGCCATCGGCATGCTGTTCGTGTGGCGCCTCTTCGCGGATGTACGCTGGAGCGTGGGCGAAGCCGCGCGCCTCGCCGAAGCGAGCGGGCGCCCAAGCGAAGCACGCACGGGCGCGCTTCTGCACGCTTGGACGACACCGATTTATGCTCTGATGGCCGTTGCTTACACCGCCCCGCACATGGTGGCCGG
The DNA here is from genome assembly GCA_030430715.1 of Alphaproteobacteria bacterium. GTDB lineage: Bacteria > Pseudomonadota > Alphaproteobacteria > Caulobacterales > Aquidulcibacteraceae > Vitreimonas. The sequence continues at coordinate 47,345 of JAUIJZ010000004.1, read as the reverse complement.
CTTGCCGCTCGACCTGCCGCACGTGCCGCTGGCGGCGCTGCTTATTTCCGGCGGTTTAGCCGCCGCCGCCGTGTTCGATTGGGCGGTGCGCCGCGCCGCCGATTGGCGACTCGGCGAATTGGCGCAAGCGCCCGCCCTGCACCTGCTCGCGCACCATGTCATTTTCCTGGCCGCGTTCGGCTTGATGCTGGACGTTTCGGCGGGCATGGCCGCGCTGATCGCGTGGCGCCTCGCACACGCCATACCGATGGCGCAAAAGAGCGGTGCGTCAGCCTAGTTTCACGGCCGTTCCGTAAACCAGCACTTCCGTCGCCTGCCCCTGGCCGGCGTCCGTGGTTTCAAATCGCACGCCAATGATTGCGTCCGCCCCCATCGAGCGCGCCTGCTCGATCATGCGGTCGAGCGCCTGCTCACGGCTTTCAGCCAGCAGCTTGGTGTATTCGTGGATCTCCCCGCCAACGATCATCCGCAGCCCCGCAACGATATCGCGGCCAATGAAACGCGCGCGCACGACATTGCCGCGCACCAGACCAAGCTGCTCTGCAATCGTGCGGCCAGCGACGTCGAATGTGGTCGAAATGATCATCTATTGCCCCTGCGCTGATGCTCGGCACATAAACGCTGCATCTCGGCAGCGGAAGCAAGTCCCGGCTGGCGCATGGGGGATATGATGGCGAAACAAATCCGCCGCTGCGCCTGGGCCGGCGAAGATCCGGCCATGATCGCCTATCACGATGCTGAATGGGGCGTGCCGATCCACGATGACCGGCTGCTGTTCGAGTTTCTGATTCTGGAAGGCGCGCAGGCCGGACTTTCCTGGCGCACGATCCTCAACAAGCGCGAGAGCTATCGCAAAGCTTTCCACAATTTCGATGCGAAGAAGATCGCCAAATATGGCGAGAAGGATGTCGCGCGCCTGCTCGCCGACGCCGGCATCGTCCGCAACAAGCTGAAAGTGGCGGCGGCGATTCAGAACGCTAAAGCCCTGCTCACCGTGCAAAAAGAATTCGGCTCGTTCGACACTTATATTTGGAGCTTCGTCAGCGGCGCGCCGCGCAACAGCAAGATCAAAGCGCTGAAAGACATCCCCGCCAAGACGGCAATCTCAGACGCCATGAGCAAGGATTTGACCAAGCGCGGTTTCAAATTTGTCGGCTCGACCATCTGCTACGCCTTCATGCAGGCGGCGGGGATGGTCAACGATCATGAGACGAGCTGCTTTCGCTACAAGCAGGTTTAGCGATCTACGTCGCGATAGCGCTGTTCTTCCACGTCGCCGCGCTGATCGGCGATCACCTGCACCAGCATCCAGATGCCGCCAACGACCATCATGATGAAACCGGCGACGCCCAGCAGCGCGAGCCCGACCGCCGCCAATATGCCGCCGACGATAGCGGCCGGATCGCCGCCGCGCAGCGCCGCGCCGATCACCGCGCCAATACCGAGGAAATAAGCGAGCGCGCACAACCCGATGCCGAAACAGAAGCACAGCATCGCATTGTTGGAGCGGTGCTCGGGCGGATTAGACGGATTCATAGGTGATCACCCCGTCGCTGTTTTTGACGCGCCGGGCCAGCCCGCGCGAAATCAGGCAATTGAGATGCGCCACCGCCTCGCCCGTAGCCATGCTCAGCACATCGCCGCTCAGCTTACGGCCAAACACAGCGACGAACACGTCCACGGCGCGCTTCGGCTCCTGCTTCAAGCGCGACAACAGCCGCGCAAGCGACCGCTCATGGCCGTCGATCAATGCAGTCAGGCGCTCATGCAAGCCGGTGAAGGGCTCATTGTGCGCCGGCAGAACCAGCACGTCATTGTCCACGCGCTCGCGCAACATCTTGCACGAGGATAGCCAATCGCTCAGCGGATCGCCTTGCGGTTCTGTGGGGAAGACGGAAATGTTCGAGGAAATACGCGGCAACACCTGGTCGCCTGAAATGAACAACTTTAGCTCTTTCTGCCACAGGCACACATGTTCGGGACAATGACCATTGCCTGTGACGACATGCCAAGACCGCCCGCCCATCTCGATCACATCGCCATCGCTAAGCCGGCGATAGGAATCCGGCATCTTGGCGACGGCTTTGCCAAAGCCGCCAAAGCGGACCTTGTACGCATCAAGTTCGTCTTCGTTCCAACCGGCGGCGCGATAAAAGGCGACGCCGTCTTCCGGCGCTTCTCGTCCGGTGTCGGCCACCAGCATGCGCCCAGTGATATATTCCAGCCGGCTCATCCACAATTCGGCGTCGAACTTGCGGCAAATCCAGCCGGCTAGCCCCATGTGATCGGGATGCATGTGCGTGCAGATCACGCGCGAAACCGGCTTGCCGCCGAGTGTTGCGTCGAAAATCGCACGCCAATGTTCGCGCGTTTCGTCAGTGGCGACGCCTGTATCCACAATGGTCCAGCCCGGACCGTCATCGATCAGCCACAGATTGATCCATTGCAGCGCGAAGGGCAGCGGCATGCGCACCCAATGCACGCCCGGCGCGATCTCCCGAGCGATTCCCGGCTGCGGCGGATCGCCCAGCGGATAGGCCAGCGCCGAACGCGCGGATACGGCCTCTTCCACCCCGTCCATGGACATGCGCGCGCTTCTCCAAAGAAAATAACCCTAGCTCAGCGGCCCTGCGCATCCAAATGCCGCTCCCTACTCCGCCGGGGGTTTCAGGCCGCGTCCAGCCTCTTTAGAATGGCGCCGGGTATTGAAGGGGGATCGGCGCATGAAGCGCATCGTGATCTGTATGGATGGGACATGGCAGTCCCTGAACCAGCCTAAGCTTACCAATATCGGCGTTATTGCCCGCAGCGTCGCGCACACGGATAAGCGGGATGACGGCACGGAAGTGCATCAAACCGTCATCTATACACATGGAGTTGGTTCTTCGATGGGCGCGCTGGCGCAGCGGGGCTTTCTCGAGGAAGTTTCCGCCAGCTTCAATCGTCTCGCCGGCGGTGCTTTTGGCGAAGGTTTGGAAGACGGCATCCTCGACACCTATCTGCGTCTCGCGTTCGATTATGAAGCAGGCGATGAAATCTACATTTTCGGCTTCAGCCGCGGCGCCTTCGCCGCGCGCCGTCTGGCAGGCTTCATCAGCACGGCGGGCATTGTCAGCCGCCGCTTTACGCACATGGCGCGCGAAGGCTTCCGCCTCTATTATCGCGAACCCGGCGAGGACGCGCCCGACGAAGACAAACGCGCACACGCCGAAGAGGTACAACGCTTTCGCCTCGCCTACGGCAAGGGCGAGCGCAACCCCGACGGCACGCGCCGGCAAACCGACGATGTGCCGAATATCGCCTATGTCGGCGTCTTCGATACGGTTGCGCAGCGCGGCTTCGGCGATGTGCTGGCCTCGCTGACGCCATGGCGCGAAAAAGAGCGCTTCCGCTTCAAGAACCGCCGCGTGCCGCGCAACGTGCTGATGGCGCGTCATGCCCTCGCCGTCGATGAATGCCGCATCGGCTTTCCATGCATGCTCTGGGATGATCTCGAAGAAGACAATCAGCGCATGGGACGGCGCGCCTTTGAACAGCGCTGGTTTGTCGGCGCGCATGGCGATGTCGGCGGCGGCGAAAGCGGCGAACTCTCGGCGCTCGCGCTGAAATGGATTGCCGAAGGCGCGCAGGAAGCGGGCCTCCGTTTCTACGCTACCTATGGCGAGGATGAATCTCCGCTCGACGAAGCGCTGCGCGAAGCCGGCTTCGACGCGCCGATTTCGCGCACGCCGCTGTCAAAGGTGTGGCAGCCAATCCATTATCCGCTCCGCCCACGCCGCATCTGGCGCGGCAGAGAAAAAGCCACGCTGTTCGACGCCGAATTCATGCTCGACCCGAGCGTGCTGCATCGTGCATCAAAAGACGATCTGCGCCCGCGCTATCGGCCCGGACCGCTCAAGCCGTTCAGAAACGCGCTCAAGGAATTCCGCGAACAATTGCGTTCTTAGGTTCAATTCGGCTCGATTAGCGCCGCCGCGCCGATTTTGATGTCGGGCAGATATGACCGGGCGCGCGCCAGAACGGTTTCCGCATAAAATGCAAATAGTGCCGCTTGCTCTTCCGAAGGCGCGCGCTTCAGCGCTTGCGCCCAGAGCATGCCGCCCGTGACATCGCCCGCGAGCGCCAAATATGGCGTCGCACCGGCCAACGCATCGTCGCGCTCAGAGCCGAGCAAAGCGGCTGTGGCGTCTTCCAGCACGGAAGCGGCTGCGGCCAGACGCTTGGCGGAATCGGTTCCCAATTGCGCGGCCGCTTCGTGCGCTTCTGCGATCAGCTTCTTCATCTCGGCGCCGCCATCGCCCTTGAGCTTGCGCCCATAGAGATCGATCGCCTGGATGCCGTTCGTGCCCTCATAGATCGTGGTGATGCGCACATCGCGATAATATTGCGCCGCGCCGGTTTCTTCGATGAAGCCCATGCCGCCATGCACCTGCACGCCAAGGCTCGCGGCTTCGACGCCGATATCCGTCGACCACGCCTTGGCGAGCGGCGTCAGCAAATCTTCGCGCGGCTTGTCGCCAGCATCGGCGGCGACAGCACATGCATAGCAGATCATGCGTGCGGCCTGCGTCTTGGCTTTCATCGTCAGCAACATGCGCCGCACGTCGGGATGCTCAATGATGAAACCGCCGCCCTGCTTGCGCTCGCGCGCATAGGCCAGCGCCTTTTGATAAGCGGCCTCGGCGAGCGCAACGCCTTGCACACCGACGAGCAGGCGCGCCGCATTCATCATCGTGAACATGGCCACCAAGCCTCTATTGGCTTCGCCGATCAGCCATCCGGTCGCGCCCTCGTACGCCATCGTGCACGTAGGCGAAGCGTGGACGCCCATCTTCTCTTCGATGCCGATGCAGCGCAGCGCGTTGCGCGCGCCGTCAGCATCAAGGAATTTGGGCACAATGAACAATGATATGCCGCGAGAGCCAGCGGGCGCGCCTTCGATGCGCGCCAACACGAGATGAACGATGTTCGGCGTGCAATCGTGCTCGCCATAGGTGATGAAAATCTTCTGCCCGCTAATAGCGTAAGAGCCGTCATCCTGTTGGACGGCCTTAGTCGTCATCATGCCAAGATCCGAACCGGCCTGCGGCTCGGTGAGGTTCATCGTGCCGGACCATTCGCCGGAGATCAGCTTGGCGAGATAAAGATCCTTCTGATCCTGCGCGCCATGCTGTTCAATCGCTTCGATGGCGCCCAGCGTCAGCAGCGGCAGCAGACTGAAACCCAGATTGGCCGATTGCATCATCTCCAGCACCGGCATGGCGACCGAGCGTGGGAGCCCTTGGCCGCCATATTCTGCCGGCGCGTATAGCCCCTGCCAGCCGCCCGCCGCAAACGCATCGTACGCTTCGCGGAAACCGGGCGGCGTGCGCACATCGCCATTGGCTAAGGTCGCGCCATTTTGGTCGCCAACGCGGTTGAGCGGCGCGAGTGTTTCGGAAGACAGCGCGGCCGCGCCCTCAAGAATTGCGGCAAGCAATCCTTCGTCGAGATCGGGGAAACGCGCGCGCAACGACCAGAGGTCGGCGGCGGCTTCGAGCGCGAAACGCATATCGTTGATCGGCGCAGCGTAGGTCATTTTATCTCCGCTCTGGACACCCTACCATAACCGTGCCGTTCAAATGCGCGACCCTCAATTGTTCTCCAAAATCGCGTGCGGCTGCCGCATAGGGAAGGTCGAAATTTTCGCGACAGCGCCGTCTTCCATTTGGCGCGCCAGCCAGCAAGGCTTACATGAAGCCCGCAAGAGGGAGAAAAACATGAAATCTTGGATCGCCGCCACAGCCATCTTCGCTTTGGCCGCATGCGCGCCGCCGGCAGAACAAGCACAGCCAGCTGAGGAACAACGCCCTGTGAACGCCGTCAGCGGCGCCTACACGCTGGACCCGCACCACACGACGATCACCGCCCTTGTGCAGCATATGGGCCTCTCCGCCTATCAGCTGCGTTTCAATCGCGTGAGCGGTGAACTCAATTTCAACGCCGAAGACCCGACGCAATCGAACGTAAACGTCTCCATCGACATGACGTCGCTCGACACCCCGTTCACGGCGCCCACACCCGATTTCGATCAGGAACTGCAAAGCGCAGATTGGCTCGACAGCACGGCCCATCCGACCGCGACATTCAGCTCGACCAGCATCGAGAGCACGGGCCCGAATAGTGCGCGCGTGACCGGCGACCTGACCTTCCACGGCGTCACCCATCCGGCCACGCTGGAGGTGACGTATAATGGGAGTTTGGCGCAACATCCGATGGGAATGGACATATCGATCATCGGCTTTTCCGCGCGCGGCAGCCTGCAGCGCTCGCAATTCGGCGTAAGCCGCGCCATGCCTTCCGCGCCAGACGCCAATGACGGCGTTGGCGACGAGGTCGAACTCATTATTGAAACCGAGTTCACGAAAGAAAACGATCCAGCATCCGCCACACCGGCGGCTGAATAAGCATGAGCGTGACGGCGCAACGCTATTCGGCGGTGGCGATTGTCCTACATTGGGCGATCGCCGCCGCTATTCTCTACATGCTTCCACTCGGCCTCTGGATGCACCAGCAGGCCGAGCATGGCATTACGCATGAAGGCGTGTTCCGCGCGTTTCAGCTTCACAAATCCATCGGCCTCACCATTCTGCTGCTGAGCTTGGTGCGGTTGGGATGGCGGCTCACACATCGCCCGCCGCCATTCCCGCCGCACATGCCGAAATGGGAACGCTTCGCGGCCGAAGCCGTGCATCGGCTGTTTTATGTGCTGATGATAGGCTTACCCCTATCCGGCTGGTTATTCGTCTCGGCAGGTTGGTCGCTGCATGAAGACCGCTCGATGGCCGTGCCAACGCATTTCTTCGGCCTGTTCGAAGTGCCGGCGCTGTTCGATCTCCCGCAAGCAAGCCCTGGCGTACGCGCGACCATCGCCAGCATCGCGTTCAACACGCATGCCTTGATGTCCTGGGGAGCGGTGATCCTGTTTGTCGTGCATGTCGGCGCGGCGCTAAAGCACCATTTCTTCGACCGCGACGAAGTGCTGGCGCACATGCTTCCCGGCGTGCGCGCGCCATTCGAAACGGAAAAGCCGCCTAAGGACGACGTGCGCCTCGCCATCATCGGCGGCGGCCTCGCCATCATCGCCATCGCGCTGATCGCCGCCATCCATGCCGCGACGACCTTCGGCCCCTCCGCGCAAAGCACGGCAAACACGCCGAGCCATGCGCCCGCTTCTACGTCCGCGCCGGGCACGGCGCCCGCATGGCGTGTCGATCCCGAAGCGAGCGCTATCCGCTTCGACTACGTCTATAGCGACGCAAGCAGTGAAACACCGGTAAGCGGCCGCTTCGGCGAGTGGAACGCTGACATTCGCTTCGCCCCCGGCGATCTCGAAGCGTCGTCTGTTAGCGTGACGATCGCGCTCGCATCAGCAGACACCGGGATCCCCATTCACGATAACGCGCTACGCGGCGCGGGCTGGTTCAATGTCGCAGCCTACCCGCACGCGCGGTTCGAGAGCCGCGATATCCGCCAAACCGAAAGCGGCTACGAGGCGCGCGGCTCGCTGACCCTGCGCGGCGTCAGCGAAGACGTGCGCCTGCCCTTCACGCTGAATCTGAGCCAAGACAACGCAACGATGAGCGGCGAACTGACCATAGACCGGCGCGATTTCGGCCTCGGCGAAGGCGCGGAAGGCGACGATATGATCTCACGCGAGGTCACTATCCGCGTGGCGCTTCAAGCGATGCGCGTTCCATGAGCGTCGAGCAGGCGGTCGCAATCTTACGCGGCGGCGGGCTCGTCGCCTTCCCAACCGAGACCGTCTACGGCCTCGGCGCCGATGCGGCCAATCCAAATGCGGTCGCGCGCGTGTTTGAAGCGAAGGGCCGCCCGCGCTTCAATCCGCTGATCGCGCACGTGCCCAACGTGGAAGCCGCGGCGCGGCAAGCGAACTTGCCGCCGCGCGCGCGCCAACTGGCCGAGGCGTTCTGGCCCGGGCCGCTGACGCTTGTGACCGAGCGGCGCGCCGGCGCGGATGTATGCGAGCTCGCTTGCGCCGGGCTTTCCACCATCGCCGTGCGCGCGCCCGCGCATCCGCTGGCGCAAGAGCTGCTGGCCGCCTTTGGCGGGCCGATCGTTGCGCCAAGCGCCAATCGCAGCGGACATGTCAGCGCCACCATCGCGGCGCATGTGCGCGAAGACCTCGGCGATGCGGTCGGTCTTGTGCTCGATGGCGGCGCCAGCGAGATCGGTCTGGAATCGACCATCGTCGCCATTGATGAAAGCGGCGCAGCGTCGCTTCTGCGCGCCGGCGCCATTGAACGCAGCGAGATCGAAGCGCTGATTGGACCGCTGGCGCGCCCGCATGCCGGCAAGGTGAGTGCGCCGGGCATGTTGGAGAGCCATTATGCGCCGCGCGCGCGCCTGCGCCTCGATGCAGCAGCGCCACACGCGGGCGAAGCCTATCTCGCGTTCGGCGCACCAGCGTCAGAGGGCGGGCTCACGCTTTCAAAGCGCGGCGATCTGACCGAAGCGGCGGCCAATCTCTATGCGCACTTGCGTGCACTCGATGCGACCGGCGCAGAAGCCATCGCCGTGGCGCCGATCCCGGCGCGCGGCCTTGGCGAAGCCATCCGCGACCGTCTCGCCCGCGCCGCAGCGCCGCGCGGGTAATTATTTCCCGCCGTCACCGCCCTGAGGAACGAAGCTGAACGCGCCTGAAGAGCCACGGCGATTGTGCATCGTGCCGCTGATGCCGCCCCCAGAGAGCGTTCCCGTCATGATCGCGAAGTAGCGATTGGTGTGGATGACGACGAGCGCATCATTCTGCAGCCAGCGGCCATTGTCATAGCTCGAACCGGCATAACCATATTCGAGCACGCCATCCGGCCTGAAATAGAGCGTCCAATAGCGTTGTTCGCCCGTGCTCCAATTCACCTGTCCTTCCCAGCGCGTGCCGCTGACATTGGCGACGCCATCCGCGGAAACCGTGCCCAGCACTTCCTGCGCACGCGCGGGCGCGGGCGCGGCGGCGAACAGAACCAAGGCGACGAACAAGCTTGCGATCAAACGCATGAGACCCTCCTAGCCACGCGCCAAGGCTAACCAACAGCGGCGCAGGCTGCAAACAGCAGCGCTGACTTCGCCGCAGCACACCGCTATCGTTTGCTCATGACGCACGATCTTTATGCAAATCTCGCCGCCCGCCTTGGCCCCAAAGGCTTCACACGCGATCCAGCCACGCTCGAACCGCATCTGGTGGAGTGGCGCGGCAAGATCCAAGGCGCCACGCCGTGCCTGCTGCTTCCCGCGACCACCGAAGAAGTCGCGGACGCCGTGCGCATGTGCGCCGAGGCTGGCGTGGCGATCACGCCGCAGGGCGGCAATACGGGCATGGTCGGCGGACAAATCCCGAGCGGCGAAGTGCTGCTTTCGCTCAAGCGCATGAACCGCATCCGGACCGTGGATGAAGCCAACGACTCACTCGTCGCCGAGGCCGGCGTGATTCTCGCAACGGTGCAGCAGACGGCCCGCGATTCGGATCGCCTCTTCCCTTTGAGCCTCGCCAGCGAGGGCAGCGCCACGATTGGCGGGCTCATATCCACAAATGCAGGGGGCGTGCATGTGCTGCGCTACGGAATGATGCGCGACCTTGTTCTGGGCATCGAGGCGGTGCTGCCGGATGGGCGCGTGTTCGATGGGCTAAAGGCGCTGCGCAAGGACAATACAGGCTACGATCTGAAGCAGCTCTTCATCGGCGCCGAGGGCACGCTCGGCGTGGTCACCGCCGCGAGCTTGAAGCTCTTCCCGCGCCCGCGCGCGCACGAACTGGCGCTCGTCGCCGTGCCGGATGCGCCGCGCGCGCTCGCTTTGCTGCACCGTATGAAGAAAGCGACAGGCGCCGTTTCCGCGTTTGAAGTGATGAACCGGCTCTCGGTCGATCTTGTCGTGAAAAACGTGCCCAGCCGCCGCGATCCGCTGCCCGGCGCGCCCCTGATGGCGCTCATTGAGTTCGAAGCCGCGCTTGCCGAGGGGCTGCGCGAGAGCATCGAAGCCGCGCTTGAAGCGGCCATCGAAGCCGGTGAGGCGCAAACCGCGCTCATTGCCGCAAACACAAATCAACAAAGAGATTTTTGGGCGATCCGCGAGGACATTTCAGCAGGCCACAGGCCCGAGGGCGCTCAGGTCAATCACGATGTCAGCGTACCCGTTTCGCAAACGCCGCGCTTCCTTGCTGAGGCCGACGCCGCAATGCTCGCGCGCTGTCCCGGCGCACGCATCGTCGCCTTCGGACACATGGGCGACGGCAACTTTCACTACACAGTGTTACAGCCCGCGGGCTCTGATCCCGCGACGTTTCCCGGCGCTGAACTAACCCAAGAGGTCTATGCCGTCGCCGACCGACTCGGCGGCTCGATCTCCGCCGAGCATGGCATCGGCGTGGTGCGCACAAACGACCTACTCCGCTTCAAAAGCGCCGAATCGATTGCGCTCATGCGCGCGCTGAAGCGGACGATCGATCCGCGCGGCGTGATGAATCCGCGCGTGCTCATTCCGTAGTTCGCGCGCTTCAAAACAACGCCGCGCACAATGCTTCACGATGCAAACGCAATGCGAATCGCTGTTGCTGAATCGCATCGCAGAATTTTTTCGATGTCGATTGTGCTTGCACATGACATAATGAAGACGTAGTGCGGCGTCATTGCCGTGACGACAAAGGAGCCAGGGCATGGCTAAGAAAGCGAAGAAGAAGACCGCAACGAAGAAGGCGACCAAGAAGGTCGCCAAGAAGGCAAAGGCCAAAAAGGCGGTGACCAAGAAGGTCGCAAAGAAGACGAAGGCCAAGAAAGCGCCGCGTAAGTCCGCCAAGAAGACCAAAGCCAAGAAGGCCACTAAGAAGGCGACCAAGAAAAAGACGGCGCGCCGCTAGGCCTCGAGGAAGCGCTCGATACGATAGGGCGCCTCCAACAGAACAAGGGCATACCAGCCCGATCAGATGCGCGGCGCGAAAGCGTCGCGCATCTTCTTTTGTAGGCGTGCTTGAACGCCGCCCTCCGTGCAGGACTTGTCATCGTGCACCATTGTGAACCGCCCGCCCCCACCCGGCACGCCTCAGTTTTTCCTGTTGCTTCAACGGCTTTGTCAGCCAAGAGGCTGGCAAACGCATGAACGCGCCGCCATCCCGCGCGCCGGTTGCGGCGGTCGGAATCGTCTGTTTGCGCGGGAACGACGTGCTGCTGATCCGCCGTGGCGCGCCGCCCTTTGCTGGCGAGTGGTCCTTGCCAGGCGGCCGCATCGAGTGGGGCGAGCGCAGCGCCGACGCGGCACTGCGCGAGCTTAAAGAAGAGACAGATTGCGACGCCGAACTGCTCGGCCTCATCGACGTGATCGACGGCGTCATGGCCGACCCCGGCGAGCCGGCGCGCTGGCACTACATTCTGATTGATTACGCCGCACGCTGGACCGGCGGAACGCCGCGCGGCGGCGACGATGCGCTTGAGGCGCGCTTCTTCACCCCGGAGGAAGTCACCGCGCTGAACCTTTGGTCCGAGACGCGGCGCATCATTGAGGCCGCGCGCGCTATGGTCTAGCGCGCCTCGGGTTCCGCTGACGAAGGCTTCCCAAATTGGAACCCCTTGCCCTGCGCTTCAGCGACATCGAAGCTGGCCTTCATGAGCGCCAACACGACCAGCCCTGCGACCGGCTGATTGAGCATCATCAGCAGGAAGCCGCCGAAGATGATGCTGATGTGTAGAACGATGATGCGCGGATATGGCGCCGCCATCAGCAACATCGGGTTGGCGTCGCGCGCCTCGCCGCGAAGCAGAAACAGCACAAACGTCACGGCCTGCCACAGCACAATGGACAGGAAACCGATCAGCAAATTCGGCTCGCGCGCGAACAGCGCACGCGCGGTGTCGGCAAGGTCGAACAAGCTGTCGCCTTCCATGCCGCCGCCAAACAGCGCCACCACGAACGTGCCATGGACGAAGCAAAACAGCCCATAGTGCAGCGTAAAAAAGCCGCCCACGAACAGCGCGCCAAACGCATTCATCACGCCGGAAAACCCACTCGCGATCATGGAAGCCAGGGTGCGCGCGCCGATCACGACATTCTCCAGCCAGTAGAGAAAGATCAGGGCGAACGCGCTCCAGCCCCAGAAGATGACGCCAATGAGCGGAATAAGGTTAACCGCCACGGCAACCATAACCGGCCAAGTCAAAGGTGATTTGGGAACTTCCACGTCGCTCATGCGCTGATTTCCGGGGCGTAGGGTATTTCGTCTCAAAGGCTTGTTCGAGCGCCATGCGGCGCGATCTGTATTAAAGCAAGACAGGTGGAGGCTGCCCATGGCGAAAGATAAATCCGCAGAATTGACAGAAGAGGCATACGCGCGCGCCGAGGCTGCGTTGGAAAGCGCGGAAGCCGCGCTCAAGCAGGCGCACGAAGCGGTCGAGGACGGCCTCGACGAAGCGCATCTCTATTTAAAGCGTCAATGGCGTGAACGGCCGCTGACGGTTGCGGGCGCGGCGCTGGGCGCCGGGCTCGTCATTGGCCTGCTGATCGGAAGCCGCCGCTAGTGTTTGACCGTGCTTTCTCTCGTGTCGTAGCCGTCGCCGCCGCCAGCGCCGCCGCTGTTATGGCCGTGTTCGCCGCAGGCTTTTCTCTCTACGCGCTGATCCTGCCACAAGTGGGTGCGGCGGGCGCTTCAGCTATCGTTGCGCTCGTAGCTGCGCTTGCGGTTGCGCTGTTCGCGCTCGTCGCTGCGTTGCGCGCGCGATCACGCGAGCGCGAAGCGGAGATCGCCCGCGCCGAGCTGGAAGCTAACATGCCGCACAGCCTGGGCGGGTTCGCCGCCGACAGACCGCTGCTGACGCTCGCCATCTCCGCCGCCGGCGGCCTGCTTGCCGCGCGCTATCCCCGCCTGACGCGCGATCTCATGGCGATGCTGAACCGCGCCGGACATTAGCGGCGGCGCACGCTTTACAGCCGCGCACCTGAGACGGCACAACGTCGATGGAACAGGCGGGAGAATGCGATGCGTATCGCTTTGGCGGCGGCTGTGGCCGCGACAGCGTTCATGTTGGGTGGAGCGGAAGCGCGCACGTGGCGGGTGGACCCCGGCCCGGATGCGCAGGCGGAATTGCAGCGCGCGCTTTCATCAGCTGAATCCGGCGACACCGTGCGGCTGCGGCGCGGGCGCTATGAACTGACGCAAGGGCTCACCCTCTCCGCCAACGACATCACCCTACGCGGCGAAGGCGAAGACCGCACCGTGCTTTCCTTCGCAGGCCAGCAGGACAACGCGCCGGGGCTTTTCATCAGCGGCAATGAAATCGTGCTGCGCGAATTCGGGGTCGAGGACGGACGCGGCGGCGGCGTCGTTGTCGAAAATTGTGATGATGTCGAACTCAATGAGGTGCGCGCCGAATGGACACGCGGACCGGATGCGCAAAACGGCGCCTACGGCCTCCACCTCATCAATTGCAGCAATGCACTGATTGAAAATTCGATCGCACGCGGCGCATCGGCGGCGGGCATCGCCGTCAGCCAGTCCCGCAACGTAATCGTGCGCCGCAATATGGCCGAGCGGAATACGGCCGGCCTCGCCATCGAGAACAGCACCCGCATCGACGTGCTCGAGAATATTGCGCAGCACAATGCGGCTGGCGCGGCCGTGTTCAACCTGCCGGGCCGCGCGCAAGCGGACGCCCAGTCCGTGCGCCTGCTTGAGAATACGCTAAGCAACAATGACACACCTAACACAGCCGCCGCAGATAGCTCTTACGGCTTCATTCCGGTTGGCACAGGCGTGCTGGTGATGGCGGGCCGCAACGTGCATGTGCGCGACAACGAGATCGGCGGCAATGGAACCGCCAACGTGATCGTCGCCGCCTATCGCGACAGTAGCCGCGAAGCTAATTACAGCCCGCTGCCTAGCAATGTGATGATCCGCGACAATCGCTTCGGCGCTTCGGGCGCCACGCCTGCCGGCGCCTTCGCGGCGCTGGGACAAACCGCCGACGTGATCTGGGACGGCGCCGACACTTACTACTCCGCCAACGGCCCGCGCACCGAGATCGTGCGTGTCGTCATGGATGACAACCGCGCGGGACGCGGCATCGGCACATTTCTCTCACTCGGCTTGAATGTGGCGGGCGCGCCGCTCAGCGAAGCCGCGCCCAATCCGGCCTACCCGCCAATCATCGACATCGAAGAACCGGACCGCGTGCGGATCGACTAAAGCCGCGCGACGCCTTAGCCGAAAACCTGAAACGCCGCGCTCGCGGTCAGGATGGCGAGCACGATTGACGCCGCAACGAACACCAGGAAGCGGAACATGATCTGGTTCGCAACCTGCAGCATCGTGTGCACAACGCGCAGCGCGACGTAAAGCCAAGCCAGCCCGATATTGGTCTCCGTCGCTTGTCCCAGCAATTCCAGCGCGAAGCAGATCGCATAGAAGATGGTCGGTTGTTCCATCAGGTGGTTGTAATTGTTGGCGACGCTGGCGCTGGGCAGCGCCTCAACGTCAGCCCGCGTCATCTCGCCCGGCTTCTTGCTCGCCTTGGCCATGGCCGGCAGGCGCGTGGCGTAAAGCCAAACCAGCATGACCAGCGACCAAATCACCAGCCCCACGACCGGCGCAATCATTCCGTTGTCGTACATTTGAGCCTCCCCGGCAGCATTTCGCGATCATCTGCCGCGTCGCGCCCCGCCACAAGCACCTTGAGGCGCGAGTTCGCTTGTTGCACCGCAGCGGCGCCGCTAGCTTCCGGCCGCTTTCGAGGGAATTCATGAGCCGAAACGAATCCAGCAAACACGATGGTTCGCCGTTTCTGGAACGGGCGCTGGAATGGACCATTTACAGTAGCCGCTGGCTGATGGCGCCGGTCTATCTCGGCCTTATCGCGGCGCTGGGCATACTGATCGTCACATTCTTTCGCGAACTCTATCTGCAGATCCCGCTGGTGCTGCAAATGGATGAAACAGACATCATCCTGCTGGTGCTGACGCTGGTGGACCTCTCATTGGCCGGCAATCTCGTACTCATCATCCTGTTCACGGGCTATGAGAGCTTTGTCTCCAAGATCGATTTCGCGCACGCGGACCGTGACCGCCCCGATTGGATGGGTACGCTCGATTTCTCCGGCCTGAAGATCAAACTGATCGCCTCCATCGTGGCGATCTCAGGCATTCACCTGCTGAAGATCTTCATGAACCTATCGAACTACACCGAGCAGCAATTGCTCTGGTACGTGATCATCCACCTCACCTTCATCTTCTCCGGCGTCGCCGTGGCGGCGATGGATTGGATAGAGGAAAAGGCGCACAAGGTGCACGAAGGCCCTTAGGCGCCTTTTTTGCCGACGTGCGAGACGTAAACGCTCAGATGGCGCAGCTTGCCGGCGTCGTTGAAGTCGTAGATCGTCACCGTGTTCGAGATATCGACCACGCCAGCGCGCGTGTTGCGTTCCTGCAATTCAAGGAACACGACATTGTCCTTCTCGGTGATACGTCGCAGCGTGCCTTCCCATTCGGTCGCGCCCGCATATTGGGTGACGTAATGCTTGTATTTGGGCCAATCGATCACTTCGGAGGTCTGGGTCAGGAAAACGCCCTCGCGTTCGAAATGCGCGACATCAACCAGCGCTTCGATCTCCGCCCATTCGCTATCGGAAAAACCCGGCTGCTTGAGCTTCTGCGCCAAGCTGCGGAACGCCTCGCTATATTGCAGAACTTTTTTTGAGAGCCCCTGGTAGGAATTGGGGTTCGGCATTTCATTGGCCATCGCGCGCCTCCCTTAGGCCCTTGAGCGGGCTCATTTGCCAATTAGGTTCGGACACCGGGGACCACGGCGCAAGCACGAACTTGCGTTAGTAGCGCCCGCCCAGCTTGGCATGATCCCAGGAGACATATTCGAACGGCGTGAAGCGCAAGATCACGCGCTTGGCGAAGGTCGCCGCGAGTTGCGGACCTCTATCGCTGCGCAACGGCGAGGCTGTCGTCCAGCGCAATCCGCTCAACCGCTCACGAATATTATCCGGATCATCGATGATCTCGGCGTTCGCATAGATCAGCACGGACTTGAGATCCGCATAATCCCGCCCGCTCTCGACCAGCAGCGCGGCGCGTGGATCACGCTCGAGATTCTTCACTTTCTGGCTTTTACGGAACGTCGTCATGACGATGCGGTCGTCGTCGTCGAGCGCGAAATTCATCGGCATCGGGTGCGGCAGGCCATTGGGCCCGTTGGTGACCAGAATGATGCGCGGCTGGCTGCTTAGGTATGCGGCGATCTCCGCCGGATTCATCTCGATCGCGGCGCGGCGCGACGGCACTACATCCGCTCCGGCACGGCGATGCCGAGCAAATCCAACGTCAGCGTCAATTGCTTCAGCGTCGCGCCCGCGAGCGCGAGACGCGAAGCGCGCACCGCGCCTTTGGACGGCAGGATCGGGCAATGCGTGTAAAAACCTGAAAACGCTTGCGCCAACGCATAGGCATGCTCGGCGAGGAAGTGCGGCGCCCTCTTTTCGTAGGCGGCGCGCAGCGCGCCATTGAACGCATCCAGCGCCAATGCCAGCGCGCGTTCTGCCTCATGTTCGATCGAGATGGCGCCGGCCGCAGCCCCTTGCTCATCGGCCTTGCGCAACACGCTTTTGATCCGCACGGCCTGGTAAAGCAGATACGGCCCGGTCTTGCCCTCGAAGCTCATGAAGCGATCGAGATCGAACACATAGGAGGTGCCGCGAAAATTCGAGAGGTCGGCGAACTTGATCGCCGCCAGCGCTACTTTGTGCGCGACGTCCTCGAATTCCTCCTTTGAGAAATCCGCGCCGATTTCGTTTTCGCGCAAGCGTTCGCGCGCCTTCTCCTCGGCTTGGCCGATCATGTCCTGCAGTTTCAGCACGCCGCCGGCGCGCGTTTTGAACGGCTTGCCGTCCGTGCCGTTCATGGTGCCGAAGCCGACATGCTCAAGCTGGTCGCGCGCCATATAGCCGGCCTTCGCGGCGGCACGGTAGACTTGCTCGAAATGGTCAGCCTGACGCTGATCGACCACATAGAGAATGAGATCGGGCTGCTGATCGCGCACGCGCTGGCGAATGGTGGCGAGATCGGTTGTGCCATACATGGCCGAGCCTTCGCTCGACACCACAAGCAGCGGATCGGGGCTCTCGACCTCAACCACGCTGCCATCTTCGAGCTTTTTCTTTTTCGTCTCACCCGGTCCCGCGACGCGCACGATGCGCGCGCCCTGATCTTCTTCCAGCAAACCCTTGGCTTCGAGATGCTTGACCATGTCCGGGATCAGCGGATCGGCGTCGCTTTCGCCAAGCCACAGATCGAAATTGACTCCGAGCGCCGCGAAATCTCGTTTTTGCGCCGCCATCGAGACATCGTGCATCGCTTTCCAGATGGTGCGATGCGGCTCGGCGCTCGATTGCAGCGCCGCCGTCGCCTTGCGCGCGCGATCGCGGAAGCTTGCGTCTTCCTTCGCTTTAGCGGCGCTGGCCGGATAGATCCCTTCCAGATGTTCGAGCGTCAGCGAACCCAGCCGCGCATCGAGCTTGGCCGCATCGCTGAAGCCGCCAAGCTCATCTTCCAGCGCGGTGATGACGAGGCCCATCTGAAAGCCCCAATCGCCGAAATGCGCATCGCCCCACACCTCGTCGCCGAGGAAGCGATAAACGCGCTTCACGCTCTCGCCGATAATGGACGAGCGCAAATGGCCGACATGCATGCCCTTGGCCACGTTCGGCCCGCCATAATCGACAACCACCCGGCGCTTTTGCGCCACAGCCATCGCACCCGCGCGCGCATCGCCGGCGATGAATTGCGCGCGCGCGGCCAACGCTTGCGGCGTCGCGGTGAAATTGAGAAAGCCCGGCCCGGCGATCACCGGCGGCGCGGCAAGCTCAAGCGCACGCCAGTTCGCAACGACGCTCTGCGCCACCTCTTGCGGCTTCTTGCCCGCGCCCTTGGCCACGGCGAGCGCACCATTGCATTGGAATTCGCCCAGATCCGGCCGGTCCGAGCGGCGCACTTCGGCGTGCTTCACATCCAGGCCGAGCCCCTGGAACACGGCCGCATTCGCTTCGGAGAGTGCGCTGACGAGGTCTTTCATGGGAGGTCAGGCGTAGGCGCCCGCATGGGCGATTGCAAGCGAACCCGCCCGCCCACGCATTGGCTCGTTCTTATTCGTCCGCCCCGGCATCGACGCGGAAGCGTTTGCCGTCGCGATTGAACTGAAGCTGCTCGGGCGTCAGATCGAAGCCGACCAGGATTTCAAAATTTTCGCCGGACACGGTGTCGTTTGCGCGCGGAATAACGATCTCCTCGATCTCTTCCGTATGCGTCACCACCGCCGAACCTTGCGGGAAGCGCACGTCGATATCGAAATATTCCTTCTCGATCGGCGCTCGGCCACGGCGGGTCACGGCGACCCAATAGCGATAGGTGTGACGATCAGAGTTCGAAGCCGGCCCCCGGCCAAAAGCCATGTCCACGTTCATGGACAGCACGATCGGATCTTCGCCAGCATAGCGGCACAGACCGCGCACGCCCTGAAACTCGCCCGTATATTCGATGTTGGCGTAGCGCTCTTCGGCGGGATTGGAGAATTGCACGATACGCGAATTGTCATAGAGCGCGGCCATCGTCGGGCACGGGCCCGCATTCGGGCGCGGATCGCGGCCCATCATGCGATCGAAGAAGTTCGGCTCGCGCACTTGGACCTGCTGCTGCTCGGGCGTTACGCCGCCGGGCAGCTCAACGGTGCGGCCGCGATTGCCGCCACAAGCACTCAGGACGAGCGCGGCCGAAATCGACACAAGCAATGCGACGGGCAGCTTCATTTCCGACCCTTCTCTTGCGTCGCCCCCACGGCGGCCGCATGTCTCACCCCGCCCTTGGACGTTGTCGTCGGCGTTTGGCGCAGCGCCGTGATAGCTTTGCCCCGCCCGCGCCGCAACACGGCCTGGCGCCGCCGCTGGAAAGTTCGCTCTTTAGCCGATGACGATCCCAGAAAAACCCCGGATTTCAGTCCTCTTGGCCGCACCGCGGGGTTTTTGCGCCGGGGTCGACCGGGCCATCCAGATCGTCGAGCGGGCGCTGGAGAAGTGGGGCCCCCCGGTCTATGTGCGCCATGAGATTGTCCACAACCGCCATGTGGTTGAGCGATTGGAGCGGCTCGGCGCTGTCTTCGTGGAGGAATTGGACGATTGCCCCGTCGACCGGCCAGTGATTTTTTCCGCCCATGGCGTGCCCAAAGCGGTGCCAGCCGAAGCGCGCCGTCGAGAAATGATTTTCGTCGACGCCACCTGCCCGCTCGTTTCGAAAGTGCACGTCGAGGCCGAGCGCCATCACGAGGCGGGGCGCGAGATCGTGCTGATCGGCCATGCCGGACACCCCGAAGTGATCGGCACTATGGGGCAATTGCCGGACGGCGCCATCACGCTACTTGAAACCACCGCCGACGCCGAGACCTTCACGCCGCACAACCCAAGCCAGCTTTCCTTCGTCACGCAGACGACGCTTTCCGTCGACGACACGGCGGAGATTGTCGGCGTGCTGCAGCGGCGCTTTCCCGGCATCGCCGCGCCGCACAAGGAAGACATTTGCTACGCCACCACCAACCGCCAAGAGGCGGTCAAGGCGCTCGCGCGCGAAGCCGATTTGGTGCTGGTGATCGGATCGCCGCAATCGTCCAATTCAGTGCGCCTGGTGGAAGTCGCCAAGCGCGCCGGCGCAGGCGATGCGCGTCTTGTCGGTTCGGCGGAAGATGTGGATTGGCGTTGGTTTGAGGGCGCCGGCGCAGTCGGAATCACAGCCGGCGCCAGCGCCCCGGAGGATTTGGTGGAGGCGCTGATCGGCGCCATCGGCGCGCGTTTTGAAGCGCGCGTCGAGGAAGTGTGCGTCACGCAGGAAGACGTGATGTTCAAGCTGCCGCGCGTGCTGGCGGAGTGAGCGATCAGCGCCCGCCCATCCTGATCAATAGCCTCGTCCAATTCTGGCGCGAACGCGAACCCAACCGCCCGGCGCTGATTGGCGTCGCGGGCGCGCAAGGCTCGGGCAAAACCACGCTCTGCCGGACTTATGTCCGGGACAATCCGCGCACGGCGTATTTCTCGCTGGACGATGTGTACAAAACACGCGCCGAGCGCGAAGCCGATGCGCGCCACGCCAGCGACCTCATCCAAGACCCGCGTTTCGCCAGCGCCCCGCTCGGCGCGCGCGTGCGCGCCGGCGCCGATCTCTATCCGCTGCTGATTACGCGCGGCCCGCCCGGCACGCACGATCTCGGCTTTGCCAAGGGGCTCGTCGCGCGCCTCGGCAAACCGCTCACGACGCCGCTGCCGCGCTTCGACAAGATCGCCGACGATCGCGCACCCGAAACGACATGGCCGGTATTCGAAGGCCCCGCTGAGGCGATTCTGATCGATGGCTGGTGCCTCGGCGCCGCGACGCCGCCGGAGGGGCCTCCGCTCAATACTGTCGAGCGGGAAGACTGGACCGGCCAGTGGCGCGCGCGCACCATCCGCGAGCTTGAGGGCGCTTACGCGCAATTTTTCGCCGCCTTCGACGCCATGATCTATTTGCAGGCGCCCTCCTGGGAGATCGTGCGCCAGTGGCGCGGCGAGCAGGAGGAAGCGGCGCTGGGCCGGCCGCTGACGCCGCAGGAGGGGCTAGCGCTCGACCGCTTCGTCATGCACTACGAGCGCGTCACGCGCGCCATGCTGGAGGGTCGGCATCGCGCGCGCTGGATCGTGCACCTGGATGAAGCACGCAACGTGAAGCGGATCGAAGAACGCGCTTAAGCATGGCCGTCTATACGCAACTCACCGACGCCGAACTCGACGCGTTGCTGGCCAATTACGACATCGGCCGCGCCGTTTCGTTCAAGGGTATTTCCGAGGGCGTATCGAACACCAATTTCAAGCTCGAAACGGAAAAAGGCCGCTTCATCCTCACCATTTTCGAGCGCCGCACCGAAGAAGTGGACCTCCCCTTCTTCATGGGCGTCATGGCGCGGCTCGCCGAGCGTAACTTTCCCTGCCCGCAGCCTGTGCCCACCAAGCAAGGCGCCTTGCTCACCCGCGCGCAGGGCAAGCCGGCGACGATCGTCACCTTCCTCCAAGGCGCTTCGCCGCACGATCCCGACATCGCCCATTGCGCCGCCATCGGGGAAGCTCTGGCGCGCATGCATGTCGCGCTCGACGGCTTTGAGATGCAGCGCGCCAATTCGCTTGGGCCGGACGCTTGGGCCAAGCTGATCGCCCCGCGTCTGGCGCAAGCGGAATATCTCCGCCCCGGCCTCGCCCGCCTGATCGAAAGCGACATGGCCGAAGTCGCGCAAGAATGGCCACGCGATCTGCCCAGGGGCGTCATTCACGCGGATCTCTTTCCCGACAATTCTCTATTCGTCGGCGACCGTCTCGGCGGCGTGATCGATTTCTACTTCGCCTGCACCGATTTTCTCGCCTACGACATCGCCGTCTGTCTCAATGCGTGGTGCTTTGAAGATCAGCGCCATTACGATATTGGCCGCGGCGCGGCGCTGCTCGCGGCTTACGAGACCATCCGCCCCTTAAGCGACGCCGAGCGCGACGCGTTGCCGACGCTCTGCCGCGGCGCGGGCTTGCGCTTCTTCGCCACGCGGTTGGAAGATTGGGGCAATGTCGCCGAGGACGCGCTCGTCAAACCGAAAGACCCGCGCGAATACGCCGACATTCTCACCTTTCACCGCAGCGTGAAGGATGCGGGAGATTATGGGGCGTGACCAACACCACAGTGAACATCTGGACCGACGGCGCATGCAGCGGCAATCCCGGCCCCGGCGGTTGGGGCGCGGTGCTGTGCTATGGCGAGAACGAAAAAGAACTCTCCGGCGCCGAGCCCGCGACCACCAATAATCGCATGGAGCTGATGGCGGCGATCCAGGCGCTCGAAGCGTTGAAGCGCCCGAGCAAAGTGCAGCTGCACACCGATTCAAAATACGTGATGGACGGCCTCACCAAATGGATTCACGGCTGGAAGCGCAATGGCTGGAAAACCGCCGATAAGAAGCCGGTGAAGAACGAGGATTTGTGGAAGCGGCTCGACGAAGCCAATCAGCGCCACGACGTCACCTGGAAATGGGTCAAAGGCCATGCCGACGATGTGATGAACAATCGCGCCGACGAACTCGCGCGCAGCGCGATCAAGACGCTGCGCTAACCATACCGCGCCAAAAGCGGGGCTGAGTTGCAGAAGCTTTGGCGCCAAATCTATCGCTATTGCCCCCGCCATGCGATAAAAGCCGCCCCCTGTTGCGAACGATCCAGCCAAGGGGAATGCGCATCTAACCGGAAAGACGCGCAATGACCTTGTTCGAACATGTGCCCCAGCCGCTCGCGCGTGCGCTTGCCGCGCGCGGCTTTGAAACGCTCACCGCCGTACAAGAGGCCGTCCTCGCGCCGGAACTGCGCGGCGCCGATCTACTGGTGTCCGCCCAAACCGGCTCAGGCAAGACGGTCGCCTTCGGCCTCAGCCTCGCCGCGGACTTGCTCGGCGGGCAAGACCGGTTCGACGCCCCCGCCGCGCCGCTCGCTCTCATCATCGCCCCGACACGCGAGCTTGCCCTGCAAGTGCGCGGCGAACTGGATTGGCTCTATGCGCCGACAGGCGGCCGGATCGTCTCCTGCGTTGGCGGCATGGACATGCGCGACGAACGCCGCGCGCTCGCCCAGGGCGCACACATTGTCGTCGGCACGCCCGGCCGTCTCGTCGATCACATCCGGCGCGGCTCGCTTGAAACGGAGGCGCTGACATCGGTCGTGCTCGATGAGGCCGACGAGATGCTCAATCTCGGCTTCCGCGAAGAACTCGAATTCATCCTCGAAACCGCCTCCACCCGCCAACGCACTTTGATGTTCTCGGCCACGCTGCCGCGCTCCATCGAGGCCTTGGCGAAGACCTACCAGCGCAACGCGGTCCGTGTGAACACGATCGGCGCGCACAAGCAGCACGCCGACATCGCTTATCGCGTTCTGACCACCGCGGGCCCCGACGTCGAAAACGCCATCTTCAACGTCATCCGCTATTACAACGCCGCCAACGCCATCGTGTTTTGCAGCACACGCGCGGCCGTGACGAAGCTCGAAAGCCGCTTTTCCAATCGTGGGCTTTCCGTGGTCGCGCTCTCTGGCGAACTCAGCCAATCGGCGCGCACACACGCTTTGCAGGCCATGCGCGATCACCGCGCGCAGGTCTGCGTCGCCACCGATGTCGCCGCGCGCGGCATCGACCTGCCCGATCTTGAACTGGTCATCCACGCGGATCTGCCGAAAAACCGCGAAGCGCTGCTGCACCGCAGCGGCCGCACCGGGCGGGCTGGTCGCAAAGGCGCGAGCGTGTTGATCACGCCCTATTCCGCGCGCCGGCGCATTGAACGCCTCCTGCGCGATGCGGGCGTGCAAGCTGAATGGGGCGAGCCGCCATCAGCCAATGACGTGATACGCCGCGACGATGAACGCTTGCTCGGCGATGCGATGCTTGCGAACGGTCCCAGCGAGGCCGAGCAGGACATCGTGCAGACGCTCATGGCGCAGCACGATGCGGCGCACATCGCCGCCGCCTTCGTACGCCTGCATCGCAGGGGGCAGGCAGCGCCCGAAGATTTGCCGCCCGCGCCGGTCTGGACGCCCGGCGATGAATGGGCAGGCAAGTCGCGCGAGCGCGCGCCGCGCGCGGCGTCGCAAGACAATTTCACCGGCGGCGCCTGGATTAGCCTCACGGTCGGCCGCAACAAGAACGCAGAGCCGCGCTGGCTCATTCCCATGTTGTGCAAGGCGGGCGGTCTTACCAAACGCCAGCTCGGCGCCATTCGCATTCTCGATCACGAAACCCATGTCGAGATCGATGCGGCCTGCATTGACGATTTCATGGCAAACGTTGGCGAAGGCGGCAGACTGGAAAAATCGATCCGCGTCACCCGCCTCGATCATGCGCCGCGACAAGACTCGTTTCAGCCGCCGCGCCGCGAACACAAGCAAAGACGCGACGAACCGCGCCAAGCGCACGCCCGGCCGGGCAAGACTGAACGCCAGCGCGAAGAACGCCAGAGCTTTGAGGCGAAGCCGCAGCATCCCAAGCGCGCGCATCCAAAACATGCGAACAAGAAAAAGCGTTCAGGCGCGCCGCCGCCAAAGAAATCGAAATGGCGCCCTAAGGGCTAAGATAAACGCGCTTATGCCTGCGCGCGCCAACTGACGGCGCCAATGCGCCAGCTTACTGGCAGGCGCTGTTCTGCGCGTCCGGGAACACCAGATAAGTGATGCTGGACGGCGCCAGTTCGACAGCGCCCTGGGCGAAAGCGCGGCCGTTCAATTCCGGCAGCGCGTCGTCTTCACCCAGCGCCAGCGGCTCTCCATTCAGCAGCGCGTCATCCGGCGTCGCCCCTTGCGTGAGCGTGTAAGCCATTCCCGCCATCGGCACGTTCACGCTGCCGGATTCGCCGCGGTTGGCATTGACCGCCAGCATGGCCACGCCACCGGTCGAATCGCGCAGGCAATGCGCATACACGCGCAGACGCGCCGCATCGTCGCCTGTATCGAGCACACGCGCGCCCATGAAGCTGCGCCACAAATACGCCGCCCAATAATTCGGGCGCGGCCTGAACGTGTCTTCGTCCAGCATCCCGTAATCGCTCGCCGCAAGCGTATTGTGCATGTAGACCTGCACGCCCTGACGCGCCGCGCGCGCTACTTGATCCGTGAAGCGGAATGTATCCGCGAATGTCGCGGCCCATCGATTGCCGCCGCACGCGGATTCAGCGGTTTCCGTCAACCACAACGACCTGCCGGGCGTGAACTCGTCACGCAGACGCGTATAGGCGGCGATCGAATCGTCGATCACCGAAAGCCACCCGTCATTTTGCGCAACCGCCTCGGTGCGGTGAAAAAACGGGATTTTGCAACGATCCGAAGACGCGCCATAAAAATGGAAGGAAAAGACATCCGGTTGCGTTGTCGAATCCCTGAGCAGATCGCGCGTAACAAACATCGGGCCATTGATGACGTGCGCCAGACCGTTCATCGGTTGCGTCAGATAGACCGAGCCCGGCCCCAGCACGAGCGTGTCAGGCGACGTCGCCTTCATCCAATTGTTAAACGCATCGAAGTCACGGCCATACTCGGCCGTCGTATAATCATTGCCCGCACCGATGAGCCTCACCGTGTTCGGCTCATTGATGAATTCGGCAGCTGCGATTTGCCCGCCAATGCTCTGCGAATAGCGTATCCAGGCTTCGGTATTGTCCGGAACCCAGCGCCCTTCATCATCGCGCGCGCCCACACTCGCCGCGACTGACGTCACGATCTCTCCATCCACCGCCTGCACGAAATCCACGACGCCGCGCCATTGCTCGCGCGTCAGCACGCTGTCGTAGCCGGCCGGCGCTGTTTCCGGCGGCGTGTCCGTGTCCGCGAAATACGTCGCATTGGCCCAGCTGCCGCTGACGCGCACATAGGCCGGCCCAAGCGCCGCCGCGAGCCGGCGCAGACGCGGCTGCGTCAGATCGAGCGGCGGGCGCTCTTCGTAGCGGCCATCCGAGCGCATATCGTCATAAGCGCGCCAGAAGCGCCCCCCCGTCACTTCCACCATCTCCACATTGTACGAGAGGTAGCGATCGCTGACGTCGTGCAACGCCGGCAGCGATTGCGGCGCGACATCCGCCACCGGGGCATCGGCTTGACGTCCACAGGCGGACACAGCGCCAAGCAAAGCCAGCGCTGCGGCCATGCTAAGAACGCGACGAATTTGCGTAAGAGGACGAACAAGAGAATTGTACACGTGCGAATCTCGATTTCGTGGAGCGGCGCCGGCGCCAGCCAAATGGCTTCTGCCTGACAAAAATGAGAGCGGCTGCATCAACGGAAAGCGACAGCGTGTCAAGCAAACCGCACGTTTTCTGTCCGGCGCTAAGCGCGCCTTACCTTTAGAACGGCGCCGTCAACGCTGGCGATTTCGACTTCCGCACCCGCCTCGAGGGCTTCATCGCTCTGCGCACGCCAGACCGTATCGCCGACCTTCACCGAGCCCACGCCATTAGCGAAGCTCGTCACCACCGCGCGCGTTCCGATCAGCGACGCCGCGCGATTGTTGAGCGTGTTGGCGGCGCCTTCATTGCGCCAGCGCTGCACCAATGGGCGCCCCAGCCAAGTGAGCGCGATCACCAGAATCGCGAAAAGCGCAAGCTCGGCGACCCAATTGCCTAGGCCCAGAAACGCCGCCAGCGCGGTGATGAACGCGGCCACCGAAGGCCACAACAGATATGTCGTGCCGCTCGCCATCTCGGCGATCAGCAGAACCAGCCCCAGAATGAGCCAATGCTGCGGGCCGAATTCGGCGAAGAAGCTGACCAACGTGTCCATGGCCTGGAATGTAGCGGGCCGTGAGGGCGCCCGCTACTGCCTTACGTTTGCGGCACGGAGGTGCGCGGCGGGCGCGGCGTGGCGCCGCCGTCATCCGCGTTCAGCGCGCGCAAGCCTTCGACCAGGCCGGCGAGCCCGGAAAGGTCAGCCGGGACGATCACCGTGCGCTGCTGGTTGGAGGTCGCCAATTCGCCAAACGCTTCCACGTATTTGAGGCCGAGGAAGTAGCGGATCGCATTCACGTCGCCATTGGAAATGGCCTGGCTCACCGCATCGGTGGCCTTGGCTTCTGCTTCGGCTTCGCGCTCGCGCGCTTCAGCGTCGCGGAATGCGGCTTCACGGCGGCCTTCGGCTTCCAGGATCGCGGCCTGCTTGGCGCCCTCGGCGCGCAGCACCGCGGCCGCCTTATCGCCCTCGGCTTCGAGAATTTGCGCGCGGCGTTCGCGCTCGGCCTTCATCTGGCGCGCCATAGCTTGCGTGAGATCGGCCGGCGGCGTCAGATCCTTGATCTCGACGCGCAGCACCTTGGTGCCCCAAGGTGCGGCGGCGGCGTCCACCACGGTCAATAGCTGCGCGTTGATGGAATCGCGCTGCGACAGCACTTCATCCAAATCCATCGAGCCCACGACCGTCCGGATGTTGGTCATGCACAAATTCTGGATCGCGAGCGTCAGATTTTCGACCTCGTAAGCCGCCTTGGCCGCGTCGACAATCTGGATGAACACCACCGCATCGACCGAAACCACGGCGTTGTCGCGCGTGATCACGTCCTGCTGCGGCACGTCCAGCACCGTTTCCATCATGGAAAGGCGCCGGCCGATGCGGTCCACGAACGGTACGAGAAAGGAGATGCCCGGCGTCAGCGTACGCGTATAGCGCCCGAAGCGTTCGGCAGTGAATTGACGGCCCTGCGGCACAACCTTGATGGCGCTGAAAGCCAGCACCAGCGCCATGAAAGCGAAGACGATCGCAAGCATTGCTCACTCCCCCGGCCGCACCGCGCGGCTCGACGTCAGAGGCAGCTAGAGCTGGCCCAGGAGGTGCTCAGCGCTGGAAACCTTGTATTCACCAGCTTCCTCAACGTTGAGATGTTGTACGATCCCATCCTTGACGATCATTGAATATCGTTGCGAGCGCGGCCCCATTCCGAACTTTGAGAAGTCGGCGTCGAGCCCAACAGCCTTGGCGAACACGCCCGAGCCGTCCGAAAGCATGACGATATCGTCAACAACGCCTTGATCCTTGGCCCAGGCGCCCATCACGAATTGGTCGTTTACCGATGTGCAAGCAATCGCATCGACGCCCTTGGCCTTCAGCTCGCCTGCTTTTTCCTTGAAGCTCGGCAAGTGGCGCGCCGAGCAAGTCGGCGTGAACGCCCCCGGCACAGCGAAGAGCGCGACCGTTTTGCCGCCGAAAATATCCGCGGTTGTCATTTGCTTCATGCCATCCTTGGTGGGCACGCCGAAGCTTGCTTCGGGCAGGCGGTCGCCAGCTTTGATCATATCTTGCCTCCAAATCGCTTTTGCTGAGGCTCATTTAGTGCGGTCTCGCCCTAGATGCGAGCACCTACTTGCGCCGGCGCGCCGGGCGCGGGAGCATAGGCTTATGAATGAGGCTCAACCCGACACTCTGGTGGGCAAGCTCCTGGTGGCCATGCCCGGCATTGGCGACCCGCGCTTCGACCGCTCTGTCATCTTCATGTGCACGCACGATGCCGAGCACGCGATGGGCCTCATCGTCAACAAACCGCGCGACGAGATTACGCTGAGCGACGTGTTGGATCATCTAGGGCTCGGCAACACCGAAGATCTGGCCCAGCGCTTAGTGCTCGATGGCGGGCCCGTGCGTCAGGATCGCGGTTATGTGCTGCATTCGGAAGATTATATCGCTGACGAAGGCACGCAGAATGTCGTTCCCGGCGTCGCGCTCACCGCAACACGCGACATTCTGGAAGCCGTCGCGGGCCCCAATGCGCCGCAACGTTTCGTCTTGGCGCTTGGCTATGCAGGATGGGGCGCGGGCCAGCTTGAAAACGAATTGCGTCACAATGCATGGCTCGTGGTCGACGCCAACGACGCCATCATTTTCGGCGACTCACATGACGATAAATGGGAGCGCGCCATCCGTACGCTGGGGTTCGAACCGTCCCAACTCAGCGGCGACGCCGGACGCGCGTGAACCTTCTACGACGTAATATTGTGTCACGAAGCAGCGCGCGTATTTCCCGCTCGCACGCGTTCGTTTGCGGTTGCGGAGGCTTAGGCCGCACGCTTAGATGGCCGCGAACCAGGGAGGTGGGCTCAATGCATATGAAGAAATTTTTTGCTGTCGCACTCACGGCGGCGGCCATCGGCTTGGCTGGCTGCGCCACGTCCTCAACGGATAGCGCCGCGCCGGCCGCCGCAACAGAGCCGGCGGAAGCCGCGCTTTCAGTGGAAGACGCCATCTTCGAGCGTCAGAACGCAATGCGTGAAATTGGCGCCGCTGCGCGCTCCCTGCAAAGCGGCGGCGATCTCGCCGCGCTGCAAGCCACCGGCCGCACCATTGCCGATGCAGCGCAACGCTTTGGCGAACTATTTCCTGAAGGCAGCGGCCCGGGCGAAGGTGTCGAGACCGGCGCCAGCGCCGCCATCTGGACCAATCGCGCCGCTTTCGATCAACAGGTCGCAGCGCTCGTAGCGGCTGCGCAAGCCACCGCAAACGCGCCAAACGCTCAGGCCGCCGGCGCTGCGGCAGGCGGCATTGGCGCGACATGCAGAACCTGCCACTCGCAATTCCGCACGATGTAATGACGGCGCATTGGCGCTGATTTACGAAGCCCGTCACGCGTGAGCGTGGCGGGCTTTTCATTTCACATCGCGTCGTTGACGATGCCGAACAGCAGATGATCGCGCCATTGGCCGGCGATCTTCAGGTAAGCGCGCGCGCGCCCCTCCTGTTCGAACCCTGCCTTTAGCAAAACGCGTTGCGAGGCAATATTGTCAGGCTGGCACGCCGCCTCAACGCGATGCAGTTCAAGATCTTCAAATGCATGACGTACAACCGCGCGCACGGCGGCTGTGATGTAGCCTTTGCCGGCAAACGACGCGCCGGCCCAATAGCCAAGGGAAGCTGTCTGCGCGACGCCGCGACGTACATGAGAAAGCGTGACGCCGCCCACGAGCGCATCATCTTCCTCGCGCCACACGAACATCGCGTAGGCTTTGTCGTCGCGCGCATCTTCGATATAGCGGCGCAGCTTGTAGCGGTATGAGCCGCGCGAGGTTTCGTCGGCGGCCCAGGTCGGCTCCCAGGGCGTCAGGAAGGCTCGGCTCGCCTCGCGCAAATCCGCCCATTCAGGATAATCGCGCAGTTCGGGCGAGCGCAGATAAACGCCCTCGCCATCGCAGCGGCGCGCCCCTTCATTGTCTCTGCGCATGAAAGCCATGATTTTAGGA
This sequence comes from Alphaproteobacteria bacterium, assembly GCA_030430715.1. Taxonomy (GTDB): domain Bacteria; phylum Pseudomonadota; class Alphaproteobacteria; order Caulobacterales; family Aquidulcibacteraceae; genus Vitreimonas. Next base: position 17,509 of record JAUIJZ010000004.1, on the reverse strand, counting down.
TTGTGCATGAAACGCGCCGAGCGCGCCATGCCCTGCCTTGGGCCCTAGTGCAGCGGCGCAGGCCGGCCCCTTCAGGGCGGCTGCTGCGGCGGCGCGAACCTCATCGGCGGTCACCGCATCGAGCTTGTTCCGCAATTCCTCGAACGGAATGAGCCGGTCTCGCAACAGGATCTGCCCAGCCCGCGCCTCTGCACGGGCCGAGGGGCCCTCCGCGCCCATCAGCAGCTGCGCCCGCGCGATCGCCTTGGCCCGCGCCAGTTCGCCGTCCCGTGGCCCATGCGCCGCGAGCGCCTCCAGCTCGGCGCGCACGATCTCGCCGACGGCGCGGGCATTCTCGGTGGAACAGCCAGCATAGACGCACAGCCGCCCGTCGTCCTCATAGGTGTCCAGAAATGCGTCAACCGCGTAAGCGAGGCCGCGCGTTTCGCGCACCTCCTGAAACAGACGCGAAGACATGCCGCCGCCGAAAATCTCGGCCAGCAGACGTGCCGCGAACAATTGATCCGAACGCGACGAAGGCGCCGGCCAGGAAAACACCAAATGCGTCTGCTCAAGCTTGCGCGTCTCGCCTTCCGCGCCGCGATGGGCGTGCGCCGTGAGGGGTTCCTGTACAGGCTTGGCGGCAAGTTCGCCGAAGCGCGCCTCCGCCGTATCGAGGAAAGCAGCCCGGTCAAACGCGCCGGCAATGGAGACGATCACCCGCTCCGGCGACATATGCGTATTGCGAAACGCGGTGAGCGACTCGACGCTTACATGCTCCAGCGTTTCCGCCTCGCCGAGGATCGGCCGCCCCAGCGGCTGCCCGGGATAGAGCGCGCGCTGATGCAGCTCGAACACTTGATCGTCCGGCGTATCGTACGCCTCGCCACGCTCTTGCGCGACGACGTGCTTTTCCTTTTCCAGATCGTCCGGCAGCCAGTGCGGCGCGAATAGAATGTCCGCGATCATGTCGAGTGCAAACGGCGCATGCTCTGCCAACACGCGCGCATAATATGCGGTGCGCTCATAGCCCGTTGCGGCATTCATGACACCGCCAACATTTTCGATCGCTTCGGCGAACTGACGCGCATCGCGATGCCCCGCGCCCTTGAACGCCATGTGCTCGAACAAATGCGCGATACCGTTCTGCTCGGTTTTTTCCCAGCGCGCGCCCACGCGCTGCCACACGCCGAGCGCCGCCGTGCCAAGCCCAGGCATCGGATCGAGCGCGACGCGCACGCCGTTCGGCAAGCGCACAAGTTCGAGTTCGGGCAAACGCCGGGTCACGCCCAAGCCCGGCTGCGTTCGGCGATGTAACGCTTCACGGCTTCCGCGTCGTTGGGCAGCACATCCACTTTCTCTTTGCGCTCGAACAGATCGGCGCACTTGGCCGGCAGCGGCGGACGAACGCCCGTCGCCTCTTCCACAGTGTCGGGGAATTTCGCCGGATGTGCGGTGGCAAGCGTCACCAGCGGCGCGTCTAACGGCGCCTCAAGCTTGGAACGCGCATGCAGACCAACCGCCGTATGCGGGCACGCGAGATAGCCGAAATGGCCATCGTTCCAATAGGCGCCCATCGTCTCTTGGGTTTCTTCATCGCTGACGGCTGCGGCATCGAAATGCTCACGCAGGAAAGCGAGTGCGGGCGCGGGGATATCGAAGCCGCCTGATTGCGCGAACTGATCGTAGAGCCGCTTCACCATCGCGCCATCGCGGCCCACCGCTTCGAACAGGATGCGTTCGAAATTGCTGGCAACCTGAATGTCCATGGCCGGCGAGAGCGTCGCATGCGACTGCGCGGCGCGTTCGTAGCGGCCGGTTTTCAGTGCGCGCGAGAGAATGTCATTGGCATTTGTGGCGAGCGCGATTTTGCCAATCGGCGCGCCGCACATCTTGGCGACGAAGCCTGAAAACGCGTCGCCAAAGTTGCCGGTCGGCACGATAAAATTCACCGCCCCCGGCGCGCGCAGCGTATAGGCGGCGACGTGGAAATAAACCGATTGCGCGACGATGCGCGCCCAATTGATCGAGTTGACGCCCGAAAGCCGCGCGCGCTTGGAAAAATCGCGATCCGCGAACAGCGTTTTGACAATGGCCTGGCAGGCGTCGAAATCGCCTTCAATGTCGATGGCGTGCACATTCTCCGCGCCCGACGCCGTCATGAAGCGCTTCTGCACGTCGCTAACGCGGCCCTTCGGCATCAGCACGAACAGATCGCTGCGCGCACTGCCCTTGATGGCTTCAACCGCCGCTCCGCCCGTATCGCCGGAGGTGGCGCAGATCACGCTCAGCTTCTCGTTGCGCTGCGTCAGCGCGTAATCAAACAGCGGCCCGATGAGCTGCATCGCCACGTCTTTGAACGACAAAGACGGCCCATGAAAAAGCTCGAGCACCCAATCGCCGGGACCGATATGCGCAAGCGACGTAACCGTCTCTGGCCATTTCGCGCGCCAATCTGCATCCATTGATGAGGGCGGATCGATATAGGCTTGGGTCGTGAGCTTGGCGCAATTGGCGTCATCAAGACTTTCGCCTGCGAATGCCTTCAGCACCTGCATCGCAACGCCGGCATAATGTCCCGTCGCCGCGATGTCCGGCAGCGCCGGCCAGCTCTCCGGGACGTAGAGCCCGCCATCCGGCGCCAGCCCGGCAAGCACAGCGTCCAGGAATGAAACGGGCGGCGCGGCCCCGCGTGTGGAAACGTAACGCATCAATCCTCGCGTGGGCGCGAGGCGCGAAAGGCGAGCCGGCCCACATTGATATGGTAGGCGAAATAGATCACGAACAGCACGGCCGCCAGTCCGAACCAGGTCAGCGCATAGCCCATGTGCCGCTCCGGCGGCAGCGCATCGGCGCCCGGCGCAAGCGCGAACGGATTGGGCGTGGCGCGGCCATCCTCGGCGACATAATCGGTGGCGATGTAATAATCGGCGACGTTCTCCAGCCCGGCATTGCGGCCCATTGCATCGAGGTTCACCGCAAACCAGAGCCGGCGCAGCAAATCAGGCGCGCGCGTCAGCGGCCCAGATTCCTCGGGCCGGATTGACGCCCCGCTTACGGGCGCGCCGAAGCGCAAGGATGCAGGAAACCGCACCTCGCTTGCATCGGGCGCGCGCGCGCCAACGAAAAAATCAGCGTCGATGAAAACGATGCTGTCGCCATATTGAACAGGCGCGAACACGCGCCAGCCCTGCTCGCGTATGTCGGGGCGCACGCCGTAAACAAATTGCAAGCCGGCCTCGATCGGCGCGTAATTGGCGAGCGTCATTTCCGCGACCGGCTCTTCCGCGGCCGCGGTCTTTTGCTCGAACCGCTCCCATTGCCAGCGCCCAAGCGAGATCAGCACCGCCAGCGCGATGATGGAAAACACTGTCAGCAATGGCATCGGACGGAAGCGGATCATTCAACGTCCTCGTGCGTGGCCTCTCGCGCCTTGTGCTTCCATTGCAGCGCGAACAAGAGCGCTTTGAATGGCGGCAACAGCGCCAGACACAGAATAACAGCTGCCCCCATGGTGATCGACAGGGCCAGCCAATCGGGCAGCTGAAGGCCGAATTGCAGCACAATCAGCAGCGGCGTGACGATCGCGCCCACGATCAGGACGATGAACACCGCCGGCCCATCGCCCGCATCGGCCTTGGTGAAATCAGCGCCGCACCCGCGGCAATGATCGCGGAACTTCAGATAGGACGAAAACACTTCGCCCCTACCGCATTGCGGACAACGCAAGCGCAAACCGGCGGAAATCGGTGACGGCGTGGTCACGCTTCGCCCTCCGCTAGCGGCGCTCGCGTCGCTCCCGGCGCGATCAACCGCCCTGCATCGTCAGGTATGGCATCACATAGACGAAGGTGAACAGGAACAGCCACACCACGTCGACGAAGTGCCAATACCAAGCTGCGGCCTCGAGTCCGAAATGCTTTTGCGGCGTGAAATGACCGGCAAGCAGCCTCAGCAGGCAAACCGCCAGGAAGATCGTGCCGATCACCACGTGGAAGCCGTGGAAGCCCGTCGCCATGAAGAACGACGCCCCATAGACAGTCGCGGTCGTGGTGTCGCCCATATTGCCGAAGGCGAAACCCGCTTCCGGATATTCGACGGCGAATTGCACCCAGCTGAATAGGACGCCGAGCAACACGGTGAGGATCAGGCCGTTGCGCGCGCCCTTGCGGTCGCCCTGCTGCAGAGCGTGGTGCGCCCACGTCACCGTCGTGCCCGAAAGCAGCAAAATGAGCGTGTTGATCAGCGGCAAGTGGAAAGGATCGAACGTTTCGACGTGCGGCGGCGGCCAGCTGGCCCACGCAGCGGCCGTGCCCTCATCCCAGAGCGGCACCATCCATTCGGCGCGATGGCCGTGATAGATGGTCATTTCGAAGAACATCCAGAACCACGCGACGAAGAACATCACTTCCGAAGCGATGAACAGGATCATCCCGTAGCGCAGGCCGATATCCACCACCGGCGTGTGATCGCCTTGGCGGCTTTCTTTGATCACGTCGCCCCACCAGCCAATGCAGGTGAAGGTGATGATGATGCTGCCCAGCACCATCAGCGGCCATTGGCCCTTGCTGAAAAGGAAATCGCCCTCTTCTGTCGTCAGGCCGCGCATCAACACGACCGCGCCGACGGCGAGAACGAACGCGCCGACCGAAGCCGCGAAGGGCCACGGGCTCGGATTGACCAAGTGATAGTCGTGTTTGACGTCGCCGTGCGCCATTTCATCCCTCTTGCGCGGCCGGAGCGTAAACGCGCCGGACTAAAGTTCAACCTGCAGGCTCGGCCGGAGCCGATGTGGAACGGAAATACGTGTAAGATAGCGTAATGGTGTCGATCTCATTCGTGTCGGGATCGGAAGCGATCTCCGGATCAATGAAATAGAGCACCGGAAGATCCGCTTCCTCGCCCGGCGCCAAAGTGCGGTCGGTGAAGCAGAAACATTCGAGCTTTGCGAAATATTGCCCAGCCACGTGCGGCGCGACATTGAATGTCGCCACAGCCGTCACCGGCTCGTCGGACGTGTTGCGGACCCGATAGAAGGCCACGCTGGTTTCGCCAATGCGCAGGTTCTGCGCGTTCTGAGACGGCGTGAACTCGACCGGCAAATCCGCGGCATGATTGGCGTCGAAGCGGACATTGATGCGCTGATCCAGCACAACCGACGGCGCGACGGTGGCGGTTTGCGTCGTGCCGCCAAAGCCGGTGACCCGGCAAAACGCCTGGTACAGCGGCACGGCGGCAAACGCGAGGCCGGTCATGCCGGCGACGGCGCCGGCGGCAATCGCAGCAGTGATAGCATAGCGGCGCTTATTTTTTTTCGGCGCGCTCATAGCGGGCGCTCCAGCACGCCCGCGCCAAGCTTGGCCAACGTGATCGCGAACACGAGCACAATAAACGCCGCGATCGAAAGGGCGATCCAGACATTGCGCCGCTTGCGGGCTTTCAGTTCGTCAGGCGTCATGACCATGCTCATACGCCCAGCCCCTTCTCCACCAGCAGCGCCGCGAACAGCACGAACAGGTAGAGAATGGAGAAGAAAAAGAGTTCACGCGCCGGCTTGTTGTCGGCCGCATCGCCTTCGCCCGCACGCGAACGCAACACGCGCCACGCCAGCGCGACAAAGCCGGCGCCGCCGATCAGCGCGACAGCGGCGTAAATCATGCCGCCCAAGCCAGTCAGCACAGGCGTATACGCCAACGGCGCAAGCAGCAGCGTGTAGGCAAAGATGTGCCGGCGCGTCGTCTTTGCGCCATGCGTCACTGGCAGCATCGGCACCTTCGCGGCGGCGTAATCCTTCTGCGCCAGCAGCGACAACGCCCAGAAGTGCGGCGGCGTCCACATGAAGATGATCGCGACCAGCAGCCACGCATCGAGCGGCAAGTCGCCGGTCTTGGCGGCCCATGCGATCGCCGGCGGCAGCGCCCCCGAGAGTCCGCCAATGACGATATTCTGCGGCGTCGCCCGCTTCAGCCACATCGTGTACACGACCGCATAGAAGAAGATCGTGAAGGCAAGCAGCCCGGCCGCGAGCGGGCCGGCGGCAAGCTGCATCGTCACCACCGACAACGCCGATAGCATCAGCCCCAGGATCAGCGCGTCTTCCCGGGAAACGCGGCCCGACGGGATGGGACGCGTCTGCGTACGCGTCATCACCGCGTCGATATCGGCATCGAACCACATGTTCAGCGCGCCCGAAGCCCCGGCCGCGATCGCCACCGACAAGATGGCGGCGAAGCCGAGCACGATATCGCCAGGGCCCGGCGCGGCGACGTAGCCGACGAGCGCGGTGAACACCACCAGGCTCATCACACGCGGCTTCAGTAGCGCGACGTAGTCACTCGCGCTTGCTGGCCGTTCTTGCGTGATGCTGGCGTCGACCACGCTACCCTCAGTGATGCGTTTCCGGCTTGATCACCGGCAGTTCGCTGAACTGGTGGAAGGGCGGCGGCGAAGAGAGCGTCCACTCCAGCGTCGTGGCGCCTTCGCCCCACGGATTGTCGCCGGCGCGCCGCTTGGCCAAGAACATCTCGACCAGCACGACCAAGAACACGAGCACGCCGACGGCGGTGATCGCGTAGCCGATCGAGCTGATATGGTTCCAGTAGCTGAACGCTTCCGGATAATCGACATAGCGGCGCGGCATCCCCTGCAGCCCCAGGAAGTGCTGCGGGAAGAAGACGATGTTCACGCCGATGAACATGATCCAGAATTGCAGCCCGGCCAGGAAGCCGTTGTAGCGATAGCCGCTCATCTTCGGGATCCAGTAGAAGAAGCCCGCGAAGATCGCGAACACAGCGCCCAGCGACAGCACGTAGTGGAAGTGCGCCACCACGTAATAGGTGTCGTGCAGCACCGTATCGACGCCCGAGTTCGAGAGCACGACGCCTGTGACGCCGCCGACGGTGAACAGGAAGATGAAGCCGATCGCCCAAAGCATCGGCACTTTGAAGTCAATCGACCCACCCCACATGGTGGCGATCCACGAGAAGATTTTGATGCCGGTCGGCACCGCGATCACCATGGTCGCGGCGATGAAGTAGGCCTCCAGGTCGAGGCCCATGCCCACCGTATACATGTGGTGCGCCCACACGATGAAGCCGATGAAACCGATCGCGACCATGGCGTAGGCCATGCCCAGATAGCCGAACACCGGCTTCCTCGAGAACGTCGATACGATCTGCGAGATCATGCCGAAGCCCGGAAGGATCAGGATGTACACCTCGGGGTGGCCGAAGAACCAGAACAAGTGCTGATACATCACCGGATCGCCGCCGCCGGCCGCCGAGAAGAATTGCGTGCCGAAATTGCGGTCCGTCAGCAGCATGGTCAGCGCGCCGGCGAGAACCGGCAGCGAAAGCACCAGCAGCCACACCGTCACCAGGATCGACCACACAAACAGCGGCATGCGGTGCAGCGTCATGCCCGGGGCGCGCATGTTGAAGATGGTGGTGATGAAGTTGATCGCGCCGAGGATCGAGCTGGCGCCCGCGATGTGCAGCGACAGGATCAGCAAATCCATCGACGGCCCGTCATGGTGCGCGGGCGAAGTCGAAAGCGGCGGATAGAGCGTCCAGCCGCCGCCAAAACCGTGGAAAGAGCCGTTGCCCGGCACCACCATCGACATCAGCGCCAGCAGGAAAGAAGCCGGCAGCAGCCAGAACGAAATGTTGTTCATGCGCGGGAACGCCATGTCGGGCGCGCCGATCATCAGCGGTACGAACCAATTGCCGAAACCGCCGATCATGGCCGGCATGACCATGAAGAAGATCATGATCAGGCCGTGCATGGTCACGACCACATTGTAGGAATGGTTCGATCCCATGTTCAGGTACTGACCGAGGAACGAGGACTCGGTGAACACCTGGATGCCCGGCTCCGCCAATTCCCAGCGAATGAGTCCCGAAAGCGCTCCGCCAATCAGCCCCGCGAGGATCGCGAAGATCAGGTACATCGTGCCGATGTCCTTGTGATTGGTCGACAGCACCCAGCGCTTCCAGTCGTAGAGGCTGGGCCGATGATCGTGTTCTTCGGCGTGTACTGCTTCGTTCGCCATGTTCACTCGTCCCGACGTGTGCCGCTGCGCCGATCCCGGCGCAGCGCAATATAATCCCTAATCAGCGTGTTGGCGTCGCCGCCGGAGCGGCAGGCTCTTCCGAGGCCGCGCCTTCTTCCGGCGCCGTTGGCTCATTCTCGGCGAATGTCCCGCCTTGTGCGGCGACCCATTGCTCGAATTGCTCGCGGCTGACTGCGTGAATTTCGATCGGCATGAACGCGTGATTGATGCCGCACAATTCAGAGCACTGGCCGTAATAAACGCCAGGACGGTCAACGTTGAACCAGGTTTCGTTCACGCGCCCCTGAATGGCGTCTTCTTTAACGCCGAAGCCCGGCACCGCGAACGAGTGGATCACGTCATTCGACGTCACCAGCACGCGCACATTGGTATCGACCGGCACCAGCAGCGGCTCCGTCGTGGCGAGCAGATACGGACGCCCCTGCGCCTGCGCATCTTCTTCCGGCAGCATGTTGGCGGCGATCGCGACGCCGAGATCCGGATACTCGAAATTCCAGAACCACGAATTGCCGACGACTTTCAGCGTCAGCTCCGATTCCGGAATCCGCTCTTGCTCGTAGATCAGCGGGAAGGAGCGCCACGCGATCATCACCAGGATCAGCACCGGCACGATCGTCCAGATCACTTCCACGGTCATGTTGTGCGTGAACCGCTTCGGCGTCGCGTTGGCGCGCCGATTGTAGCGGATCATCACCCACAGCAAGAGCGCCAGGACGAAAACCGAAATGCTGACGATCAGCACCAATAGGAAGTCGTGAAAACTTCCGATGTCGCGCATGATCTCCGTGCCGGGCGGCTGCAGATTGAGCCCCCTCGGCGTCGGCTGCCCTAAAGTGGTCGCCGAAGCAGCGCTACTCCACAGCGCGCTCGCGGCAGCCGCAAAGCCTGCGCACAAACCCCCTCGCGTCACGCACTTGCCTCCTTATAGATTCAGCGCCGGTATGGCGCGGGTCGCACGCCCCGCCTATAGTCCGCGGGCGCGGCATACAATCGCGCCTGTCGGTTCTGTAACTCTCTGGCGGGGTGCTACTATGAGCCGAGCTAGCCTTCCAAGGCGCAATTGTGTCTGGCCCATTCTTTTTACGGTGCTGGGCTGGATGACCGTTCCGGCGGTCGCCTCTGCGCAGGAGCCGCTGGACTCGAACTTTATGATCGTCATCGGTCGTGACGAGCATGCGCGCGCGTGCCTCCGACAAGTCGCCGCAGGCGATTATGCCGATCCGACGCTCGCCGAATGCACCCGCGCGCTCACCTCCAGCCAAGTCCCGCCCTTAGGCAGGCAGCAGGTGCGCATCAGCCGCGGCGTCCTTTACCTCAACCGCGACCGCCCCGCCGAGGCGCTGGCGGATTTCGACGAAGTTCTGCGAAACAATCCGCGAAATGCTGAGGCTCACGCCAATCGCGGCTCAGCGCTGATGGCCCTGAACCGGCACGGTGAAGCGGTAGCGGAATTCACCCAGGCCGTGGGCTTGGGCGTCCAAGCTCCCCACATGTCCTATTACAATCGCGGCGCGGCGCGCGAGGCGCTGCGCGACTGGCGCGGCGCCATGGAGGATTATGCTACCGCATTGGAGATCGAACCCGATTGGGGGCCGGCCAATGCGGAGATGGCGCGCTTCGCGCGCATGCGCCGCGAGGAGCTGCGCGAATTGCTGGCCGAGCGCGAGGCGCCGTAGCGTAAAGCCGAGAACCCGCGCGCCAGCGCCCGACTCGGCGCCTATATAAGATTGATCAGCCCCAATCCCCCGGAAGGAGACCTCATGGCCGATGGCGCGCCCACGACAGCCGAAAAAGCAGCCGAAATGGATTGGGACGCGGCCGGACGTCTGCTCGCCGACGCCGCTCGCGGCGCCGACGATGGTGAAATCTTCGCCGAGGATAGCCGCACTGAGAGTTTCTATTGGGATGACGGGCGGCTGAAATCAGCCAGTTTCGACGCCAGCCAGGGCTTTGGCCTGCGCATTGTTGCGGGTGAGCGCGCCGGCTACGGGCACGCCAGCGTATTGGACACGGAAGCCGTCGCGCGCGCCGCCGAAGCGGCGGCGGCGGTGAAGCTCGGTCATGACGGCGCGCTCAATGCGAGCCCCGCACGCGTGAACCGCCAGCTCTATCGAGACTTCGATCCGATCGAGACGCCCGGCTTCACCGACAAGACCGACCTGCTCGCTGAGATCGACGCCTATTGCCGCGCCAAGGACCCACGCGTCGTCCAAGTCGCCGCCTCGCTGTCCGGCGCCAACCGCGCGCTGACCATTCTGCGCCCCGACGGCGCCAAACTCACCGATCACCGCCCGCTCGTGCGCATCAATGTCTCCGTGACCGTTGAACGCGATGGACGGCGTGAGTCCGGCTCGGCCGGCGCGGGCGGACGCGAACCCTATGAAGTGTTCATCGCGCCGGATCGCTGGAAGGCGATGGCGGACGAAGCTCTGCGCATCGCGCTCGTCAATCTCGACGCCGAGCCCGCGCCCGCAGGCGAAATGGATGTCGTGCTTGGCCCCGGCTGGCCCGGCGTGCTGTTGCACGAAGCCGTCGGCCACGGCCTTGAGGGCGACTTCAACCGCAAAGGCGCATCGGCTTTCTCCGGCATGATCGGCGAGCGCGTCGCCGCGCCGGGCGTCACTGTTGTTGATGACGGCACCTTCGAAAACCGCCGCGGCTCGCTCAACATCGATGATGAAGGCACGCCGACACAACGCACCGTCCTGATCGAGGACGGCATTCTTAAAGGCTATTTGCAGGATCGCATGAATGCGCGCCTCACCGGCGTGCCCGCCACCGGCAACGGACGGCGCGAAAGCTATGCGCATCGCCCCATGCCGCGCATGACCAACACCTTCATGGAAAACGGCGCGCACGACCCCGGCGAAATTCTCTCCAGCCTCAAGCGCGGCGTTTACGCCGTGAATTTCGGCGGCGGCCAGGTCGACATCACCTCCGGCAAGTTCGTGTTTCAGTGCACCGAGGCGTATCTGGTCGAAGACGGCAAGATCAAAGCGCCGATCAAAGGCGCAACCCTGATCGGCGACGGCCCGTCCGCACTGACGCGCGTGAAAATGGTCGGCAACGATCTCAAGCTTGATGAAGGCGTCGGCACCTGCGGCAAGGGCGGGCAAAGCGTGCCGGTCGGCGTCGGCCAGCCGACGCTGTACATCACTGGTCTCACGGTCGGCGGGATGTAACGCAAGCCGGCCCCTGCGGGAGGATGGCGGATGAGATCAGTTTTGATAGCTGTCGCCGCCTTGGCGCTCTGCGCATGCGCAAGCACGCCACGCGCAGAGCAGATAACGCTCGGCGCGGCGCCCTTGAGCGCGTTGATGGGAAAAACGCAGCCGGAAGTGCGCGCTTTGCTCGGCGCGCCAAGCGGCGACGAAGCGCTCTACTTCAACAGGCTGCGATGGCAGGACGATCAGCTCATCGCCGCAGTGTTTCAAGGACGCATACTTGGCGCAGGGCGCAACATCTGCCCCTCTTCTCACAATGTGCAGCTTTGGTCGGATCATCCCTATTTTGGCAGCTGGGTCTTTCGCGACGGGCGCCTTGCGACGCTGACCACTTTCAGCAGCAGCGAACCGCACGATCCGGACGCCGTCATTACGCTGCTCTGCGTGCCGAACGGGCACACCGCTAGCGGCGCGGTCGTCGCGGCTGCAGCGCTGGTCATGGCGGCGCCTTTTGCAGCCGCAACACTTCCGGCGGTCCCTGTTGCGGCCGCGCTGGATGACTCGGGCCTACGCACGCGCGCGGTCTCAAACTTGCGCATTGGCGCGCCACTGCCCGGCGGCGTGGAGGGCTACGCCGCCGAATATGCCGAGGTGCTGCGCCCCGCACAGCAAGAAGCTGAGATCACCCGCCTTCAGCTCACCGCGGGCGCTCGGATCTTCCTGGAAATCGTCGTGGAGAATGGGATCGTGACCGAGATCATCGGTCCAGACCTCGATCGCCATTGCCGGATCGCCGCCGATGGCGCCATAGCCTGTCCTCGCTCATAGATGTTGCGCCGCGCACCGCCGATGCGCGTGACGCGCGACATAGGGGGAGACTTGGCGTGACGATCGATTACGAACGCTTTCATCCGGAATTGCAGGAAGGCGCCCGCAAGGCGCGCGGCGCGCCCTTTAAGCGCAGCACGCTTTGGCTGATGCGTCTGGCGCTGAGCCTCATGCCCATGCCCGGGCCGCCATCCGGCGTGAACGTGCGCAACGTCAAAATTTCCGTGCCCGGTACGAGCGCGAAGGTGCGCGTTCGCCTCTATACGCCTGCTTCGCACTCTAGCGCCGCGCCCGCGCTGATCTGGCTGCATGGCGGCGGCCTGGTGGTGGGCAAACCGGAAATGGACGACGTCCAGCTGGGCGAATTCGCTCGCGATCTGGGTATCGTTGTCGCCTCCGTCGATTACAGCCTCGCGCCCGAATACCGCTTCCCGCGCGCCGTGAACGAAATCTACGCGGCGCTCACATGGCTGCAAACGCAAGCGGATGCGCTTGGCGTCGATCCAGCGCGCATCGCGGTCGGCGGAACAAGCGCTGGCGGCTGCCTTGCCGCTGCAATCGCGCAGATGGCGCATGATCGCGGCGTAAAACTAAGCCTTCAGCTGCTCGTTTATCCCATGCTTGACGACCGCACCTCGCTTTCGGCGGACACGGACGAGACGCATTTACTCTGGACGCATGAGAATAATCGCTTCGGTTGGGGGGCGTATCTCGGCCCGCGCTACGGTGCGGACGGTCCTCCGCCCTATGCCGTGCCCGCGCGGCGCGAAGACCTCTCCGGCCTAGCGCCGGCTTGGATCGGCGCAGGCGACGCGGACATCTTGCACGGAGAGTCCGTGGCTTACGCACGCCGGCTGACCGATGCTGGAATTGCCTGCGAGTTAGTCGAGATCCCCGGCGCCTACCATGGCTTCGATATGTTTTCGCCGGACACAAAGCTCGTGCGCGATTTCCGCGCGAGCCAAACCGCAGCGCTTAAGCGGGCCCTGTGCGCGCCATAAGCGGCACGAACAGAAACCGCGACACTTTTGCTCACAGAGATTTTCATCGGCGCGTCCAGGACGGCGCACAGCGCGCCATCTCCTTCCTACCGAACGCGCATAAGCATCTAGGCCCGGCATAGGCGCTGCATGTTTCGTGCACATTCCGTGCTCAAAGGCGCGCATTGCGCGCTTACGCAACGATGCCGCTGAATTATCGGTCGTTTCATTTTCAGCGATCGCGCAGCGCACAAACCGCTGAACTTTTTCGCACGCGGAAAGGACGCGCATGCACCCCTTAGGCGCTTGCATCGCTGGGCGCATCATGGTCGAAAGGGGCATCACCCCAGTGCGCTTGTTGAGCGCCTCAATCGCAAGCACGCGCCTTCCCGGTGCGGCCTTTGGCATGCGTGCTCATTTACAATTCCACGAATCGAAGCAGAAGCTGTGCTCATCCCAGTGGTTTGGGGAGGCAAATATGGCTGCGAAGAAGAAAACGACGGTGAAGCCTGCTGCGGCGAAGACGGCGAAAGCCAAGAAGCCCGCCGGCAAGAAGAAGTAACTTTCTTCTCATCGGAATTACGGAGAGCCGCTGAGGGCAACCTCGGCGGCTCTTTCGTTTGAGGCGCCCCGCCCCCTGGCAAAGTCTCGTCACATCCCCCTGGTCTATCGCCAAGCCAACCGATGACGCCAAAAATGGCGAGCGGGGGGAAGACTTGTTCAAATGCATCATGGCCTCGGCGTGCGCTTTCGCCGGCGCCGCCTCGGCACAAACAGCACCCGACAATACTGGACCGCCTTGCGCGCCAGCGCCCAATTGCGCGCCGGCGGAGCTCAACAGCGGCGACCGGATCGACTACCAGGCTGACTTCTTCTCTCAATTCAGCCCGCAGAACGCCCTCGACATGGTGCGTCAGACGCCGGGCTTTTCATTGGATGAAGGCGGCGGGCGGCGCGGCCTCTCCGGATCGGAAGGCAATGTCCTGATCGACGGCGTGCGCCCGAGCACGAAGAGTCAGTCTTTGTCAGATGTTCTCTCTCGCGTCCCCGCCGGTCAGGTGGTGCGCATTGAGATTTGGCGCGGCTCGCTCGTCGCGGGCGACGGCGCGGGTCATTCCGTGCTTTTGAATGTCGTGCGTACGCCCAGCGCAGGCGGCGGCGTCTGGGAAGCAGGGTTAGAATATGGATCGCGGCCGGTAGCCGCGCCGCGGGGCGAGATCGCCTATAGCGGCCGAAACGGCCAATTCGAATACGGCCTTGGCGCAACCTACCGCGCCAATTACGGCGCGCGCGAAGGCTATTGGCGCCGCTATAACGGCGTGGGCGCGCTCGATGAGAGAATTGGCGCACGCTATTCGAGCAGCTCGGATGAGTGGTCACTCAGCGGCGACGCAGCGATGCAGCTTGGCGGAGGGCGCCTCAGCCTCAATGCGCAAGTCGAAAGCGAAACCGACACGGACCGCGACGGCTTCGCTTTTGTCGCGCCAACCGGCGCGCTTCTGTCGGATCTCTTTATCGAAGAGGTCGAAGAGCAAGACGGTTTCGAGCTTGGCTTCACCTATTTGCGTCCGTTCGGCCCCTGGTCTCTCGAACTGGTCGGGCTCGCCAATCGCGAAAGCAGAGACAGCGAGGAAATCGGCGTCCGAAGCGACGCCGCCGGCGCCGTCACCCGGATTTCGACACAGGACGTGCGCCGCGACGAGGAGGAAACCATCCTCCGCGCCACGCTCTCGCGCAGCTTTGACACCCAGAGCATCGAATTTGGCGCCGAAGGCGCTTTCAACGCGCTCGATCAAGCCTTCCGCCTCGCTCGCGACGAAGGCGCCGGACCAGCGCCCGTGCTTGTGCCCAACGCCAACGTGCTGGTGGAGGAAGAGCGCGCGGAAGTGTTCGCGGCGCATGCTTGGGCGCCCCAAGAAAATTGGTCCATCGAGAGCCGCCTCGCTTGGGAAACCTCAACGCTCGACTTTACAGGCGATGCGGATCAATCCGTCTCGCTTTCGTTTTGGAAGCCTTCGCTGCAAATCACGCGCAATCTGGGCGAAGCCAATCAAGTCAATCTTCGGATCTACCGTGACGTAGGCCAGCTTAATTTTGGCGACTTCGTCTCCGCGATCTCGCTCTCGGACAATTTGATCTCGGGCGGCAATCCCGACCTCCAACCGGAAACGTCCTGGCATATCGGACTCGGCGCCGACTTTCGCTTCGACAATGGCGCGGCGCTCGGCCTCGAACTCCGCCACACACGCTATGAGGACTTCAACGATCTCGTGTTGATCACCGCGCCGGGCGCCAATCCCGGCGATCCCCCTATTCTGTTTGATGCCCCCGGAAACATCGGTGACGCTGAACAGACACGGCTGGAAGTCAGCCTGACCACACCGCTCGATCCGTTCTTCCCAGGCGCGCGGATCATAACAAGCGGCGTTGTCCGCGATCATGAAGTCATCGATCCCGTCACCGGACGGCGGCGCGTGATTTCCGATCGCCCTGAAACCAATTTTGATTTCGATTTCCGGCACGATATCGCCAGTTGGCGCTTCGCCTGGGGCTTTACGGTCAGTCAGAACGGAGAAACGCTCACGCACCGCTTCAATGAACTCGGCGTGCGGGAACAAGACGCTTGGATTACCGCCTTCGTTGAGACCACGGCGCTGCCGAATGACATGCGCTTACGTCTCACATTCTGGGACGTTGGACGCCGCTCGACCGATAACAGCCGCGTCTTTTACGATCCGGACCGCAACGGCTCACCCGTCCGCAGTGAGTGGCGCTCGACCTGGGCCGACAATGCGCCGTGGTTTCTGCTGGAACTCAGTGGTTCGTTCTGATGAGCGGAACGCCTTAACGGAGTTGTGTCTAGCGCCGCACAAAAAATTCGGCATGATGCGCCATAATAATAATGGGAGGATCGTGAATGCGTGCAAGCTTCGCTCTGCGTGCAGGCGCCGCTCTGGGTGCGGCGGCACTGGTGACGTTCGCCGCTCTGCCGCGCGAAGCGGAGAGCCAAAGCAATTTCGTCCAGGATGGCGGCGCGGGCTTTATCGTCACGCAATTCGGTTTTGTGCTCGCGCGAGATTCTGAGGAAATTGGCTCCTGTCCCGATGGACGCGCGCAAAGCTACGGCGCCATCGCAGCGGATATGCCGGAAGGCGCGCGCCAAGATGGCGAGGACGATAGCGCTTACGCACAGCGCATCCGTCAAATGGCGCGCACGCTTATGGTTACGGAAGATGGCCAAGGCGCCTGCCTGAACCCTCAGGATGCGCCGGCGGTGCCGCATCATTCCGTCACCGGTCAGAACGTGGTGATCGATGGCGGCCTGGACCTGGACGGACAAGTCTCACGTTCCGGCGGCCGCCCCGCGGCCGGCACATGCGCGCATGACGATTTCCGCGGCGCATCGGGCGAAACCGGGATCGACAATCAATTCTATCGCGTTGTCGGCTGCATCAACGCGTACCAACCGACAGGCCCGATCGGCGAAGGCGGCGGCGGCAATAATGGCGCGATCCTTATTTCGCTCAGCGGCATCGACGACATTCGCAATGACGACGAGGTCGAGGTCGGCATTTACGCCAACGCCGACCCGATCCAGCTCAGCCCCAATCGCGAAGCGCTGCCGCACGCCACCTACGCCATGACGCAGAACCCGCAACAGCGCTCGACAACGACCGGGCGCATCGTCAATGGCGTGCTCACCACCGATCTGTTCGACTTCCGCATGCCGCACGAAATCAACGCCATGCTGATGGAGCGCACATTCCGCGACATGCGCATCCGCGCGACGATCGCGGCGGACGGAGCCATCGAGGGCTATATGGGCGGCTATACGATGGTCGAAGACATCTACAACGCGCACTTCAGTTTCAGCCGCGCTGTTGACGCCGACGGCATGCCCGCGCGCAGGCGCGCGGGTTCAGCGGCAGGCGCGGCCGGCACGCTCGGCTATACGTGTCAGGGTGTCTATGCGTCGCTGCTTGAAAACGCCGACGGACACCGCGATCCCGAAACCGGACGCTGTACCTCGATCTCGACGCAATATCGCTTCCGCGCCATTCCCGCCTTCCTCGTCGATGTGGAAACGCGCGGCGCGAATGACGATCTGGTGCTCTCGGCCCCGCCAAGCGCGGCGACGCCGTAGCGAACTAGCGCCCGCGCGCAGGCCGCTTGCGTGCGGAGCTGACCGCGCTGGGCGCGTCGCTGTCGAACATCGGGTTGGCGTCGAACTGCCCTTGGAAGGGCGCGTCCTGCAGATAATCCGGCAGCCGCGCGCTCATCGCCTTCTCGTTTGAAATGGCGATGATCTGGCGGTCCTTGGCCATATTGCGCAGCATGTCGGGATCGACATCGCCGATCAGATCGGCGCTCTCGCGCGCCATCAAATGATTGGCCACGCCAAACAATTGGAACACGCCGGCATTGTTGAAAATCGTGCGCCAATCCTTCGGATAGAGCCGCTGCAATTGGCTCAGATCCTGAAAGAA
>JAUIJZ010000090.1 GCA_030430715.1 Alphaproteobacteria bacterium | reverse complement strand
ACTTTTCCAGCCGCGTCGGATAATGCAGATTGGGCAGGAGATCGGAGAGGGTCACGACGTGAACTTAAATGTGTTCTATGCATTGGTCACGTCGGCTTGGCGGAATGATTAGGGAATTGCAGTGAACGACGCCGGGCCTAATGCGCATTTCCGTCGCGTCACATTCGATGTGCGCGGCGGGCGGATGGCCGGCATCGCCTTCGGTCCCGAGACGCCAAACCCGGATGTCGTGTTCCTTCACGCCACCGGTTTCAACGCGCGGACCTATCGCACGCTGCTGGCGCCGCTGGGCGACCGCTATCATGTGCTCGCGCTCGATGCGCGTGGCCACGGGCGCACCCAATTGCCGGCTGGTACGCTCGGCTATACCTCGTGGAAGCGTCACCGCGACGACGTGCTCGCCGTGCTCGAGCAGCATATGAGCGCGCCGGTGGTTTTGTCGGGCCATTCCATGGGCGGCATGGTCAGTTTGCTGGCGGCGGCGCGGCGCCCTGATTTGGTATCGGGGTTGGCCTTGTTCGAGCCGGTGTTCTTACCGGCGGCGCTCTATGCCTGGATCGAAATGCCGGGCGGACCGTTGCTCGCACGCCAAACCTGGCCAATCGTGCGCGGCGCTGGGCGGCGGCGCAAACGCTTCGACGATCGCGAAAGCGCTGTGCGCGCGCTGACGGGGCGGGGCGTGTTCAAGGCTTTTCCGGGCGATGCCCTGGAGGATTATGTCGCCGACGGTTTGGTCGAGGACCGGCGCGGCGGGCTGAAGCTTGCATGCGCGCCGTCTTATGAAGCGGCGACCTATGTCGCGCAGCGCAACAATCCCTGGCAGGCCTTACGGCGCGTGGATTGCCCGCTCGTGGTGCTGCGCGCTGAACGCGAAAGCACGACCGCCGCCGCGGCCGCGCATCGCATCGCCGCGCTCAAGCCGGAAGCGCGGGTCGTCGTAGTTGAAGGTGCGGGGCATATGCTGCCGCTTGAGCGTCCGGACCGTGCGCGCGCGGCGATTGAAACGGCGATGCTGTTGGCCGGCCGCAGCGGGCTCGAATTGATCGAATAGGCGCGCTTAAACGCTCATTGCGATGACGCGCTTTTGCAAAGCGGCGCGCGCTTCCGCGCTAGGGGCAATCGTCTTGCGCGTGGCGACATCGAAAGTCAGCGCGACCGCTTCCATGCTGGCCCAGGCCGCGCCTGAATGCGGATCGCAGAGCCAATGCACAATGCGCTGGGTTTTCTCGCCAACCTCGACGATGCCGGAATGGATCTCGATCAGATCGCCAGGTCGCGGCCAGCGCCGAAAGACGAGGCGCGCTTCCACGACAGCGCCTGCGGGCGTGCTTTGACCGGCGATTTCGCGCCGAGAGGCGGCCAATAGATTCGGAACGGAATCCGAAACGCGGCCGAACACATGCTCGCCGCGCATCCGGCCGAACGCGTCGCAATCGGCGGGCTGGATCAGCGTCGAGCCGATATGGAGTGCGCCCGCCGCTTTGGCGCGAGCGAGCGAAATATCGGAGGGCGCGGCGTCGCGGTCGATCGAGCGCGCGCCGGCATGAGCGGGGGGCGCGCACATCAAAGCTTGCGCCGCCGCCTGCGTGCGCTTGGACCACGCAAACGGACGAAAGTCGCGCGTATCGACATGCGAGACCTTCAGCGTGAAGGCTGACGCTGGCGCGCCGTCGGCATGGCGCATGTCGAGGCAGAGCGTGGCTTTGTTCTCGGCCATGCTGACGATGCCGCCATGCAGAATGAGCGGTTCGCCCGGGCGCGCCTCTTTCAGGAAACGCACATGCGCATCGCGCACGACCAGCGTCGCTCCGGCGCCGGAGGCAAAGGCGCGCGGCATGCCGAGCGCCCGCGCGAGATGGGCGAGGCCAAAAAGGGCGCGCTCATACTGAAAGCGCACATTGAGATGGCCGCCTTCGTCGCACTCCCACGTATTGACGCTGCCGAGATAGAGCGGCGCGGGCAGCGGCGGAGGATGGCTCATGCGCTTTGACAGGCGGCGCAGAGGCCGCTGGCCTCGATCATGGTGCGGCGAATGGCGAAGCCGCCCCGACTGGCCGCCTCTGAAAGGTCGACTAGGGCGTGCCCTGCGTCAAATTCCTCGGCCGCGCCGCATTGCTCGCAAATGAGGAAGATGGTCGAGCGCGCGCATGCGCCGATATCGCAGGCGACGAACGCGTTGAGACTCTCGATGCGATGCGCCAGCCCCATACGCACGAGAAAGTCGAGCGCGCGGTAGACGGTCGGCGGTTTGGTTTGCCGGCTGGCGTCGATCATGGGCAGGAGATCGTAGGCTTTGGTTGGGCCTGGTTGATCCATAAGCAGCTCAAGCACGCGCCGGCGTAGAGGGGTGAAGCTCTCGCCCGCCTTTTCGCAGCGCTGTTCGGCTTCGGCGAGTTGCGCGGCATGATCGTGCACGTGTGACATTGCACGCATGATCGCAGGGTCCGCGCGCGCAAGAAAGTGCTGTGTGTTTTCAAGCGCTTTCGGTTTGCACTCGAAATAGTGCGCAATGAGAACTTTACAGGAACACGGCCTGTGAGTTACACGTTGGAACATAGCGCGAACGGCAGCGCGCCGGTCTGAACTGCCGCGATGCGAGAAGCAAGGGGGCTATAATGTCGGAAGCAATTTTCCGTGGAATTTCAGGTCGTTTGCATCGTTTCAGTGTTCATCGTCCGGATGAGCGTTTTTCCGGCGCGGCCGCCGTCTATTGCTTCGCGCGTCCGGACGGACGCGGTTGGAAGCCGCTGTTCCTTTCGCGCACCGGCAATCTCGAAAAGCGCCTCGCGACGCACGAACAATGGCCGGAAGCGCAATTGCTGGGCGCGACCCACGTGCTGGTCCATTGCCACGATGAACGCGACGCACGCGAATATGTCGAAGCCGATCTTGCGCAGGCGCTGCGCCCGGTGATGAACGGTCCGCTGCTGGAAGCCGAGCGCGAGCAAGAGTCGAGCCCGGTGCGTCTGGTCTGGGCCGCGTGAGCAGCAAATCGATCTAAGCTCAAACAAAGAGGGCGGCACATTGCGTGCCGCCCTCTCGCTTTCTCGGCTGACACCTAGCGCACGGGGCGCGGCATTGGCCGAGGCTCCGGCCTTGGCGCGTTTTGCGCCGTGGGCAGAGCCGCTGCGGTCTGCGCGGCGCGGGCAAGTTGAACGAATTCCGCGCGCCATCCGAATTCGTCGTCGCCGCGCGCGCCTTGCGCCAAGGTGATGACATCGTCCCAGTCATAACCCTGCGCGAGATAGGGATCGCCGCGAAGCAATTGCCCGTAGCCGGCCACGGCGGTGGCGAAGCGTGTGTATTCGGGCGCTCGCGCGATCGAGGACACAGAATCGGCGTTGGTGATGGGACGTTCGATCAGTAGCGATGAGTCTTCGCCCGGCAGCTTATAGCGGATGCGCAGGAATGCGAGTTCGCTTGCCGTGCTTGTCGCGGGAGCGGCGCCGTTTCCATAGCGCAGCGGCTCGGTGAAGGTCGGCCCGCCGACGGGCGTAATCTCGTAGATCGCCGTCACCGCATGGCCGGCGCCAATTTCACCAGCATCGACCTGATCGTTGTTGAAATCCTCGCGGCGCAACATGCGCGTCTCGTAGCCGATGAGGCGATATTCAGCTACGCGGGCAGGATTGAACTCGACCTGAATCTTCACGTCATTGGCGATCGAGAACATGTTCGAGGCCATTTCATCGCGCAGCACGCGGCGGGCTTCGTTGAGCGTGTCGATATAGACAGCCACGCCGTTGCCGTTTTGCGCGAGGCGCTGCATCAGCGCGTCGTTGTAATTGCCGCCGCCGAAACCGAACACGGAAAGATAAATCCCCGTTTCGCGCTTGCGCGAAACGAAGTCCTGCAATTGTTCGGGATCGTTGATGCCGACATTGAAATCGCCGTCGGTGCCGATGATGACACGGTTGACCGCGTTGCGGCTAAAGTTTTGTTCGGCCAGCGCGTAGGCTTGACGCAAGCCCTCTGCGCCCGCGGTTGAGCCGCCTGCACGCAGATTGTCGAGTGCGCCGAGGATGCGGCCATGCTCATTGCCTGGCGTCGGTTCAAGCACCGTGCCCGCGGCGCCGGCATAGACAACGATCGAGACGCGGTCGCGCGCATTGAGCTGGTCGATCAGCATGCGGAAGCTTTGCTGCAACAAGGGCAATTTGTTCGGCGCGCTCATGGAGCCCGACACATCGAGCAGCAGCACCAGATTTAACGGCGGGCGTTCTCGCGGCACGATATCGTAGCCCTGTAAGCCGATATGCACGAGTTGGCGCCCTTGCGCCCATGGGCTCGGCGCGACCGTGACATTGGTGGAGAAGGGCTGATTGCGCGTCTGCGGCAGCGGATAATCGTAGTGGAAGTAATTGATCAATTCTTCGATGCGCACGGCGTCGCGCGGCGGCAGGCGTCCTTCATTGAGGAAGCGGCGCACATTGGCGTAGGAAGCGGTGTCGACATCGATTGAGAAGGTCGAAACCGGATCTTCGGCGACGATGTGAACCGGATTGGGATCGACATCCTCGTATTGATCGCGGTCCACGTCTCCCGGCATCGGTTGCGGCGCACTTTGCGCATAGGGCGCGGCCATCGCGCCATACAAGCCGCCTACGGCGCGCGCTTCAGCTGCGACTGAAGGAGAAGGCGGCGGTGGCGGTGGCGGCGGCGCGGGCGGCCCTTCGCGATCGGGCCTGCCTGTGGCGACAATTTCATCCGTTTCTTGCCCGACATTTTGGCTCGACTGCGATGCGCAGGCGGTCATCAACAATGCGCAGCTCATCAGGACCGCGCGCGCGGTATAATTCAACATAAGCTTCCCTCCCGCCGCCCGGACTCGGCTTTGACGCCGGTAATCGAGCGCGCTGATCGCGGCCATCATGAGGCGCGTGCGCGGCCATTTGTGTACTCACGCGCGTGTGTTTGCGATTCCGTCTATGGCCGGCGTCTTTCTCGTTCAGCGAGACGGCGTTGTTCGGGAATCCAATCATCGATGACATCGCTCAGAATATCGAGCGGCGCTTCTCCGTTCATCAGCAGCGCGTCGTGAAATCCCCGCAGATCAAAATCTGGCCCGAGTTGATTGCGCGCGCGTTCGCGCATGGCGGCTATCTCGCGGCGTCCGATTTCATAGGCGCAAGCTTGGCCCGGCCACACGACATAGCGATCGACTTCCGAGGCGATGATGCCCGGCGCGTCGCCTGTCGTCTCCAGCAGATAGTCGACGGCGCGCTGACGGCTCCAATTCATGGCGTGCAAACCGGTGTCGGCGACAAGGCGCGCCGCGCGCCAAAGCTGCCAGCGCAGATAGCCGATGCGGCCGACCGGATCGTTTTCATAAAAGCTCTGCTCATCGGCGAGCTGTTCGGCATAAAGCGCCCAGCCTTCGCTATAGGCGCTAAAAGACATCAGACGACGCAGCAGCGGCAGATCCGTTTGTTCTTGCGCCAGCGCGATTTGGAAATGATGGCCGGGCGCGGCTTCGTGATAATCCTGCGTCGGCAGATCGATGCGCGTGATCTCGGAAAGGTCGCGCATGTTTATGAAATAGACGCCTGGAATGCGCTCATCGAGCGTCGGCGGAGTGTAAAACGCGCCGGGCAGCGTGGCTTCGGCAAAGCGCGGCGCGCGGCGCACTTCAAGCGCGGCGCTTGGCAGATGGCCGAACCATTGCGGCGCACGTTCCGTCACACGGGCGATGCGTTCGCGCACATCGGCAAGTAATTGCGCGCGGCCTTCGTCGCTGTCTTCGTAGCGATAGCGCGGATCGGCGGTGAGCTGCGCCAGCCGCGCGCCGACCGGGCCTTCGGTCAAGCCGATGCGGCGCAGTGCGATGTCGAGTTCGCCTTGCAGGTCGCGCACGCGGCTAAGGCCAATGCGATGGATCTGAAGAGGCGTGAGATCGGTCGTGGTCTCGAAGCGCAGTGCGGCGGCGTAAAATTCGGCCCCTCGCGGCAATTCTCCGACGCCGGCATTGTCCGACGCTTCGGCGCGTATTGCGCGCAATTGCGCCGCGGCGCGTTGATGCGCGGGAATGATGTGTTCGCGCACAATCTGTTCGGCGCGGCCAAGATAGCGCATGCGCCGTTGTTCGAGTGCGGGGCGTGCGTCATCTCCGGCGGCTTCGACCAGGGCGTCGAGTTTGCGCTGCAGGCTGGCGAAATAAATCTGTTCCGTCGGGCGCACGGCGGCGATGCGGTCGAGCAGCGCGAGTGTTTGGTCGATGATGAAGATCGGCGGACGCACGCCGCGCTCCGCATCTGCGCGCGCGCGCGCGGTTTCGCCGTCGAGCGCTGCGGGGACAAGGGCGAGACGTGCGAGATATGTTTCCACATCCGCTGTGCTGGCGATGGCGTGGCGCTCCTCGAAAAAAACCGGCAGCGTGAGGAAAGCGCTATCGAGCTGGTTCAGCACGTAGGGGCGTGCGCCGCGCATGGGCGAGAAGGCGCCATAATCGAAAGACGCGCCGGCGGCTGCGGCCGCGAATTGGGATTCAAGCACGGCATAGGCGCGCGCTTCTTCGTCATCGCCGCTGCGTAGGCCGAGCGTGCGCAATTCAGTGAGACGACGCACGGCGGCCGTGCGTCGCGCTTCGACTGCAAGTGGAGAACGGTCGTCGAGCCGATCGGCATAAACGCCGCCGGCCGCATCCTCGGAGACGCCAGCCTGTGTTGCGAGTTCTGGACTATCGGTAAGGATTTCGCGCGCCCAATCGTTCAGGCGTCCTTCAAACGCACTGATCGGCTGCGCGCCGCGAGGTCCGCATCCCGTTAGCGCGAGCGCCAACACCAAGGCACAACCCCATCCCCGCATGAATGACCTCGTACGCCGCGCCGCCGATCCGGCGCAGCACCCCCTTAGCATGCGTCGCGCGTCGAAAAAGCAGGGGCGGGCCTGGATGGCATTTGCGCTCGAGTGTTGCGGAACGTCCGCATTCGTGGTTGGACAGCCCCAGGTTTGGGATCACGCGGAGAGACAGATGACGACCGCCGCCGCCGGCGACCAGCAGACGCTTGGACAAATCCTGTTTTATCGCCAGCTTGAGCCGCTTTCAGTAGAACGGCATCGCGAGCTTGGTGTGAGCCAAGTAGCCAATCCGTTTTCTTTTTTGGCCGATACGCATCTTGTGCCGCTGACCGTGGATGAATTCGGTCTGGCCGCTGTGTGCTACCCGATCATTTTCGACACCGAGTCGAAATCGCCTTTGGCGGTGATGGGGTTGCGCCCCGGCATGAATGTGTTTTTGGGCGCCGACGGTTCGCTCGACCCTGAAGTGTATTTGCCCGCGTTTGCGCGCCGCTATCCGTTCCTGCCGGTTGTCGCCGGTCAGCAAGCGGAAGCTGAGAAAGACAAGGACGGCCGCGTCCTGGTTTGCATCGACCGCGCCGCGAAGATGATCAACAACACGCCGGAACAACCCTTCTTTGAAGGCGAAAAGCCCTCGCGTTTCACCGAGGACGCCATCAAGTTCTGCCGTGAATTCGATGTGCTTGGCCGTCGCACGGCTGAGTTCACAAAACTCATGTCCGAGAACGATCTGTTCGAGCCGACGCCGCTGGCCTTGCCGCGCGCCAAGCCGGACGGCACCCCGGACGAGCCGGTGAAAGTGGGCGAGTATCTGCGCATTTCGGAGAAGAAACTGAATGCGCTGCCGACTGATAAATATTTGGAATTGCGGGATAAAGGCGTCTCGGCCGTGATCCACGCGCATCTGCTTTCGCTGGGTCTGTGGCCGAAAATCTTGAGCCGCGCGGCCCGTATCCAGGCTTCGACCCCGCTCAGTTGAGCCGGTTGAGAAACCTCGGACACATTTGAACCGTATCCATCAGGGCCGCGTCGCAAGGCGCGGCCCTGACTTTTTGCGGCTGAGAACAGGTGGATTGATGCAGGTAGGACGCGCCTTGGCGCTGGCGCTGATTGGGCTGGCGGCATTGTTTGTGACCGCGCCGGGGCCGGCGCTGGCCCAGCCTGTGGACACCGGCAATGTCGTGGGCGAACTGCATTCCGCACGCGCCGCCGTCGCGCCGGGAGAACGCTTCACCATTCTGCTGCGGACGCAAATCCGCGAAGGCTGGCACACCTACTGGCGCAATCCAGGCGATAGCGGCGAGGCGACGGACCTCGCCTGGACGGCGCCGCCCGGCTTCGAGGTCGGGCCGCTGCAATGGCCGGCGCCCGAGCCTGCCCCGTTCGCGAACATCGTCAATTTCGGCTATCACGGCGAAATTCTCTATCCGATTGAAGTGACCGCGCCGGCCAACGCGCCGGTCGGCCAGAATGCGAGCTTCTCCGCCGATGCCTATTGGCTCGTCTGCGCAGACATCTGCATCCCCGAGCAAGGCACGCTGACGCTCAACATTCCGGTGGAAGCTCAAGGGCGCGACGATCCGGTTTGGGCGCCGCGCGCCGAACAGGCTATCGCCGCCCTGCCGCGGCCCGCGCCGGGCGTTAGCGCCGTAATCAGTGCAGGCGCGCCCGCGCGCCTAAGCGTCGCCATTGCGGATTTGGGCGATGTCCGCAATCCGCACTTTTTCACTTACGACCGCGATGTGATGGCGCATTCGGAGCCGCAGCACCCACGCGTTGGCGATGCGGGCATGAGCTTCACGATTCCCGCCGGCATTGCCGAGAATATCGGCGAGGCGCCCATCGAGGGCGTGATTACGTTCGAAGAGCGGCGTGACGGCGTTTGGACCCACCGCGCCATCGAGATCGCCGCACAACCTGGCTCGGCTTTGTCCGGCACGGACGCGCGCGCGGCTGCGTTCACGGACGATTATGCGCTTGCTGAACTTGAGTATCAGCCGGGCGGCGAAGCCGCGGGCGGGGGGGCAGCCCTCACGCCCATGGCGTTGATCGCCGCGCTTGGATTGGCGCTGCTGGCCGGGCTCGTGCTCAATATCATGCCCTGCGTGTTGCCTGTGCTTTCGGTTAAGGCGCTCGCCTTCGCGCACGGCAGCCAAACGGGCAATGCGCGCCGCCACGGCGTGCTGTTTCTGCTTGGCGTCATGGCGACATTCCTGGCGCTGGCGGGCTTGTTGATTGCTCTGCGCGCGGGCGGCGAAGCTTTGGGCTGGGGCTTCCAATTGCAGACGCCCTGGGTGATCTCGGCGTTGGCGCTGCTCTTCTTCGTCATCGGTCTCAATTTGCTTGGCGTGTTCGAGTTCGGCGCAGGCCTGCAGAATGTTGGCGGCGACCTTGCGGGCAAGGGCGGCGACACTGGCGCGTTCTTCACCGGGGCGCTCGCCGTTGTGGCGGCGACGCCATGCACGGCGCCCTTCATGAGCGGCGCCGTCGGCGCGGTGCTGACGCAATCGGCGCCGGTGACGATGCTGATTTTCGCGTTCCTCGCGCTTGGCTTCGCCTTGCCGCTGACGCTGCTGCACTTCGCTCCAGGCCTACAGCGGCTGATCCCCAAGCCCGGGCCCTGGATGGACAAGTTCAAGAACGTGCTCGCCTTCCCGATGTTGGCGACGGCGGCGTTGTTGGCCTGGGTGTTGGCGGAGCAGACTGGCAGCGCGGGCGCGCTTGCGCTGATGCTGCTCGCGCTGGCGATTGCGTTTGCGTTTTTCGTCGCGCGCTGGGGACGTGTCTGGATGGCGGTCGGCGCGATTGTCATCGCCATTACGGGCGTTGTCTCATGGCGGCCGCTGGTTGGCGCTGAGAGCGTGCAGGCGCTGGCGTCCGAGCCGTGGTCATCTGAGCGCGTCGCCGCATTGCAGGCGGATGGCCAGGCGGTGTTCGTGAATTTCACGGCGGCTTGGTGCGTCACCTGCAAAGTGAATGAGGGCGCGGCGCTCTCCAGCCAGCGCGTCGCGCAAGCCTTTGCCGATGAAGATATCGCCTATCTCAAGGGCGATTGGACCAATCGCGACGACGCGATCGCCGCGGCGCTGGCCGAACATGGACGCGCCGGCGTGCCGCTCTATCTTTTCTACCCGGCGGGCGGAGGTTCGCCCGAAGTGTTGCCGCAACTTCTAACTGAGGGTCTAATCCTCGATGTCATTGCAGGAGGCTCACAATGACCAACACGACTAAGCGTACCATGTTTATTGGCGCGGCTGTCATCGCTGCTGGCGCCATTGCCGCTTCGGCATTCCTTATGGGCGGCGACGCGGTCGCCTCCATCGAAACGGGCGGGCCGGCGCCGGCGTTCTCAGTGCAGGACGCGAGCGGCCAAACGCGCACGCTCTCCGAGTTCGCGGGGCAGACCGTGGTTCTGGAATGGACCAATTACGGTTGTCCCTATGTCGTGCGCCATTATAGCAGCGGCAGCATGCAGGCCATGCAGCAGGAAGCCACCGCCGATGGCGTGGTTTGGCTGCAGGTGATTTCTTCGGCGCCGGGCGAGCAAGGTCATCTCGATGGCCCCGGCGCGCTGGCGCGCGTGCAAACCGACAATGCGCATCCGACCGCCACTTTGCTCGATCCGACCGGCGTGATGGGCCGCGCTTACGGCGCGCGCAACACGCCGCAAGTGTTCGTCATCAATGGCGAAGGTCAGGTTGTCTACCAGGGAGCGATCGATAATCGCCCAACCGCGCGCGCGTCGGCAGCTGAAGGCGCGACAAATTACGTGCGCGCGGCGCTGGACGATATGGAAGCGGGCCGCCCGGTGCAAACCGCGACGACCACGCCTTACGGCTGCACGGTGAAGTACGCCGATTGAGGCGAATGCCGGCGAATTGTTGAAAGCGCGGGTCTTCGGGCCCGCGCTTTTGCGTTTCAGTCGTTCGCGGCGGTCACGGCTTCGGCGGCCATCGGCGCGATCAGGATTGCATCGTCGAGCAGCGCGCGCAGACCCGCGAACGCCATGTCGCGTGCTTCCGGCGTGCTGGCGGTTTGAAACTCAACGACGCGCTCATGGCTGTCTTCAGCGATGCCGCGGAAGATGCAGGGCAGATCTTGCTCGACCTCGGCCTGCCGCAGTGCATCCGAGAGCGCCATGGCGTCGGTGGAGAATTCGTCCAGCCCGGCCAAGAAATCAGGGGTGATTTCGGTTTGGACGGTCAGCGCGCGTGCGCCGGTTTCGACCTCGGTGGCGAGGCTGGGAATGTCGGCGGCAGCGGCGGCGCCGAGCGCGGCGGCAGCGACAAGGCAGGTCAACATGGCACAACTCCGAATTTCTCCCAGAGGCCTGCAAGTGCGGCGCCGTGTTCGCTTTTGGGGCGAACGCGTCAGCACAGCCCTTACGCGGCGGGCCGGTATCGTTTACGCACGCCGCAAATGAGCAAATCCGATCCTACCCGTCCCAAACCGCGCCGGGCGCGGGGCCTTATGGACCGGCGCGGCCCAGGCCTCGCGCTGGAGCGCGGGCTGATCCAGTGCATCTCCAAAGTCTACGAAGATTGGGGCTTTGAGCCGCTCGAGACGCCGGCGCTCGAATATGCCGATGCGCTCGGCAAATTCCTGCCCGATCAGGACCGGCCCAACGAGGGCGTGTTCGCGCTGCAGGACGACGACGAGCAATGGATGGCGCTGCGCTATGATCTGACGGCGCCATTGGCCCGGTTCGTGGCCGAGAATTATGACGGCTTGCCCAAGCCTTATCGCCGCTGGGCGGCGGGGCCGGTCTGGCGCAACGAGAAGCCTGGGCCGGGCCGCTACCGCGAATTCTGGCAATGCGACGCTGATACGATCGGCGCAGCATCACCGGCGGCGGACGCGGAAATGATCGCGATGGCGGGCGCCGCCTATGAAGCGGCTGGGCTCGCGCGTGGTGCGGTGCAGATGAAGTTTTCGACGCGCAAGCTGCTGGACGCGGTACTGGAGCGCATCGGCGTGCCGGCAGATGCGCACGCGACGCGGCTGATTGTTTTGCGCGCCATCGATAAGTTTGAT
>JAUIJZ010000089.1 GCA_030430715.1 Alphaproteobacteria bacterium | reverse complement strand
TGGGCGCGGTTTCGCGGAACAGCAGCAGCGCCGCCAGCGCCGCGGCGCCCGCCAGCGCAGCCGAAACCAAGCAGACGTGCGCGAAGCCCGCGCGGTCCGGGATGTCGCCAATGAGAAACGCACCGAGTGCCGGGCCGGCGATGAAGGCAAAGCCAACCGCCGCGCCAAGCAGACCCATATTGCGCGCGCGCGTTTTGTCGTCCGAAAGGTCGGCGGCGGCGGCGAAGGCGGCGCCGACATTGCCGGCCATCAGCCCGCCGAACAGCCGCGCCGCGCCCAACTCATAGACGCTGTCCGCGCGCGCGAGCCACAAATAGGAGATGACGCCGCCGATCAGCCCCGCGATCAGCACCGGCTTGCGCCCGATCCGGTCGCTCAGCCGCCCCCAAAGCGGCGAAGCGATCAATTGGCCAAACGAATAGGCGCCCATGGCGATGGTCGTCGCCGTCGGGGTCGCACCGACCTCCAGGGCCAGAAACGGGAAGATCGGAAGAAAGACGCCGAAGCCCGTCATGCCGATCAGCACGACGCCGACCACGGCGAACAAAGAACCTGCGCGCGATGTCATCCAGGGCTGGTTAGCCCATGCCGGATGAGAAAGCAGTGCGGTATTTCCGCGTCCCGCGTACGGTCTTATGCGGTGACGCGGATCGGCGCCGGCGCCGCCGGGTTGAGATACGGCCGCAGATCGGCCCAGGAGATCGCGACCTCCGTTCCGCCCAGGACGTGCGGCCCGCCGAAGGAATAAGGCGGGAACACGACCACCAGGGCCCGCTCGGTGACGAGCCAGAGGTGCGGCTTGGTCACCGTCTCGCGCACATCGCGCTGCGGCGGCACAAAATCATAATCGGAGAATTGGCGGGTGATTTCCTCGACCGCGCGCGCCGTCACGAACTCGCGCCAGCCGGAATCGGCGCGGAACACATCGCCAGCGGCGAGCG
The DNA here is from genome assembly GCA_030430715.1 of Alphaproteobacteria bacterium. GTDB lineage: Bacteria > Pseudomonadota > Alphaproteobacteria > Caulobacterales > Aquidulcibacteraceae > Vitreimonas. Next base: position 10,915 of record JAUIJZ010000089.1, on the reverse strand, counting down.
GACGCCCTTCATTCATCAACACGGTGACGGCTTTGGCCGAATTGTTTGGATGCGCCGAGCCGATCGCGTCTTCGCTGGTGACGAAGCGCACCGAGATCAGTTCGGGGCCGGCATAGACGATCTCATAATCCACCGCCTCGTTGACGCCATCGCTCAGAGCATATTGCGGCTGCTGCGCGACCAGATCGTTGAAGCGCTGGATCTCCGGCGTTTGCGGGCCGTCAATGCGCGGAAAGCGGATGTCGCGCACCACGGCCGGCGGCGCCATGTCGCCCAGACCGCTGGCGATCGCGGCCTGCGTGGAGAACGGCGCGGCCTCGACCAGCTCCATGCGCTGGAAGGTGTAGCCCCCCATTTGCTGCACGGCGGTGCGGGCGCCCTGCAGGCGCGTGCGGAATTGCCCCTCAAGGCAAGCTTGCTGCTCGGAATCCGGCTCGGCATCGGCGCCGACGCCGCAGGAAAATTGCACCGCCTCGCGCCAGCGCCGCTGGTTCTGAACCAGCATCTGCGCGCCCGCGTCGGACACATTGGCCGAGCCGGCAACCAGAGCCTCACGGATTTGCGTATCGAGCGCCGCCAGCGGACGATTGGCGCACACGCTTTGGGCGAATCCCTCCGCCGTGTTCTCTTCGTTCTCACAGATATCGAGGGCCGCCGCCACGCGCTCAGCCGAGCTGCGTTCGGTTTTCACACCGCCCTGATCCTCGCAAGAAGCCACGGCTAAGCAGGCGACCAATACGCCAACAAAGCCATAACCACGCGCGAACATCGGTGTCGATCCTTCTGCGGCGTCCCGCTTAGTTTCTGCCATAAAATATGCGCGTCGTCACGGCCGCATGCGTATCACGTCCACATGACGCAACACGTTCGCGCGATTAGATAAGGCGTATGCCCGTAAGCAAACGATACACTCCAGCCCCGGCCTTCGCAGAACTCGGACCAGATTTTGCCGATCCCGTGGCGGCGGCGCGATTTCCGCATGCTATGCTGCGCTGGCGCAATCAATTTTGGGCGAGCCGTGTCGGCCTGGACACATTGAGCGACGCGGAATGGGAAGCACATTTCGCGCGCTTCGAACCAATGCGCGACAATATGCGCGCGCCGCTGGCGATGCGCTATCACGGCCATCAATTCCGCAATTACAATCCGGAGATCGGCGACGGCCGCGGCTTCCTTTTCGCACAAATGCGGGACGATACAGGCCGGCTGCTCGATCTTGGCACAAAGGGCTCCGGCCAAACGCCCTATTCACGTTTCGGCGACGGCAAGCTGACGCTGAAAGGCGGCGTGCGCGAAGTGCTGGCGGCGCAGATGCTGGACGCGCTCGGCGTCTATACGTCCAAGGCGTTTTCTCTGTTCGAAACCGGCGAACAGCTCATCCGCAATGACGAGCCCTCGCCGACACGCTCCGCCGTATTGGTGCGCCTCTCGCACAGCCATATCCGCTTCGGCACGTTTCAGCGCCTCGCTTTCTTCGATCAGGCCGATCAGATGCGGGCGCTGATCGATCATGTGATCGCACACTATTATCCCCAGCTCGCCGATCTTGCTTTCGAAGCGCGCACCGCGGCGCTGTTCGGCGAAATCGTCGAAGCCAATGCGCGTCTGACCGCAAGCTGGATGGCCGCCGGCTTCGTGCATGGCGTGCTCAATACCGACAATCTCAATGTCACCGGCGAAAGCTTCGATTACGGCCCATGGCGATTTCTTCCGACCTGCCAGCCCGGCTTCACCGCCGCCTATTTCGACCAGAGCGGGCTCTATGCCTATGGCCGTCAGCCGGAAGCGGTCTCGTGGGCGCTATCGCAACTCGGCGGCGCGCTCAGCCTCGTCTGTCCCATTCCACAACTAGAACCGGAATTGGCGCGCTTTGGCCCCGCTTACCAGCACGGCTTGCACGCTTGCATGTTCGCGCGCCTCGGTCTCACCGGAGAAGAAACGCAAACCGACATGGCCTTCCTTCAAGCCCTGTTCGATTGGCTTCTGGAAAGTCAGGCCGGCTGGGATCAATTCTTCCACGATTGGCATGGCGGCGCGGCCAGCATGGCGCGCGCGGCCGCCAGTCCGCAGGCGCAGCTTTATGAGCGCGAAGATTTCGCACCTATCCGCTCAGGATTAGAAGCGCGCACCGGGCCGGAGGCCGGCAAGGCGCTGGCGCACGCTTATTTTCAGCAAGCGCGTCCGGTCAGCCTCGTGATCGATGAGGTCGAAAATCTATGGGCGTCCATCGCCGAGCGTGACGATTGGTCCCTATTCGAAGACAAACTGAAGCAAATTGCGCAATTGCGCGCGGCGCTCGATCTCGCGGCGTCATAGCTCTGTTGCATGCGTGTCTTAGTGAGCGCGCACGGATAAGAGGCGCACATGGCTCGACATATTCAAGATTTGATTGCATCGCGGCGCGCCGTGCTCGGCGCCTTCGCGGGCCTGCCGCTGCTTCATCTTGCGGGCTGCGCTTCACCGGGCGCCAACACGCCGGCATCCATGTCGCAAGCGGCGAACTTCACGTCCATCGCCGCCAACAATGCCGACACCGTAACGTTGCCGCCCGGCTATAGCTGGCGCCCGCTGATCTCCTGGGGCGACGCATTGTTCAATGACATGCCCGAGCGCGCCAATCTCGAAACGCTCACGCGCGCGCAGCAGGAACGCAGTTTCGGCGGACACAATGACATGCTGGCCGCCTTCGCGGCTGAGTATGCTTTCCCGCCGCCGGCAAATGCGGATCGCATGATCCTGTGCGCCAACAATGAATATGTCTCGCCGGAGCTTTGTTTTCCTGGCGTACAAGCACCCTCCGATTTCACGCGCGAGCAGATCGAAGCGATGCTGGCCTCCATTGGCGTGAGCGTGGTCGAGATCGCGCGCGACGGCGCGGGCTGGCGCACGGTGCGTCATGCGCCAGGCGCCGGGCGCAATCGCCGCATCACCCCGTTCACGCCTGCGCTGTTCACCGGCCCCGCCGCGCGCCATCCGTGGATCTTGACCGCGTCTCAAATCGTCAACGATTCCGAGCCTCGACGCGCCGGAGATACCGCGCCGGAAGAGGCCGTGCGTTGCGGCACGGCGGCCAATTGCGCCGGCGGCCTTACACCGTGGGGCACCTATCTGACCGCCGAGGAAAATTTCAACGGCGTATTCTTCGGCGCGCCCTCGGACGAAGCGATGCATGACGGCGCTTACGCAAACGATGCGCAATCGTTCGGCTATGCGCGCGGCGCCGATCTATGGCGAGATAAACTCCCGCGTCAGTTTCTGACCTCGGAGAACCCGCACGGCCCGTCGCTTTACGGCTGGGTGGTCGAGATTGATCCGTACACGCCAGACGACGCGCCGAAAAAACGTACCGCGCTGGGGCGTAAGAAAAATGAGTGCGCATCCACCGCTCTGGCCGCCGATGGACGCGTCGCCGTCTATATGGGCGACGATCAGCGCGGCGAGCACGTCTACAAATTCGTTTCGAACGGACGCTTCGATCCCGCCAATCGCGCCGCCAATATGGATTTGCTCGATGACGGCAAACTCTATTGCGCCGAGTTTCTCGAAAATGGCGGCGGCCGCTGGATCGAGATTGAGGTCAGCGCCGCCAATGCCGCCGCGCAGGCGCAAGGCTCGCCGCTGCGTTTCACCGATCAGGCCGACGTGCTTGTTCGCGCGCGCGCCGCGGCGGGTGTGCTCGGCGCAACGCCGATGGATCGTCCCGAAGACATTGAAGCGGTTTGCGACGCCAATTGGCGCGGGCTCGGCTCGGTACTGATCGCTTGCACCAACAATTCCAACCATAGCCCGGAACGCCCCGGCAATCCCCGCCGCGATGGCGCGGAAAACAATCTGACCGGCCACATTGTCCGCATCGACGAAGATGGCGGCGACGCAGCCGCCGTGAATTTTACCTGGGATGTGTTCGTGCTTGCCGGCGATCCGAATGCCGAAGCGCCGACCAGCGCCACGCGGTCCGGCGCGCCTGCTCACGTCTCAACCGAGATCGGCGGCGCGCCGACATTCACCGGCGACCGCTTCGCCTGCCCCGACAATCTCTTCATCGACAAAACCCAGCGCGTCTGGATCACCACGGACGGCAATGACGGTGTGTTCGGCGATTGCAATGACAGCGTCATGGTGACGCCGCTCAACGCCGATGGCGCGCGCCCGGTTAAGCGCTTTCTCACGGGGCCGGTCGGGGCCGAGATTTGCGGCCCGCTCATGGCCCCGGACGAACGCGCGTTTTTCTGCGCCATTCAACATCCCGGCGGCAACGATGTCAGCGGCGAGGATTATTCCGATCTGCGCTGGCGCGACGCCGCGCAGCGTCCACCGTCAAGCTTCCCCGATGGCGGCGATGCATGGCCGCGCTCGGCCGTGATCGTCATCACGCGCGACGATGGCGGCCGCATCGGCGATTGACGTCCAAGCCTTTAAGGCGCGGCGTCCGTGATGAAGGCGGGCATCGCGCGGATGCTGTATTGTATGGAAATCGACGTACAGCGCCCCGTCGCCGGATCGGGATGCCCGTCCGCATTGCGAAGCAGCGCATCGTAGATTCCGTTGCAGGTAAAACCGAAGAAAAACGGGCCGCCATTTCGAACGGTCGCCGCCAACCGCTCCTCTGGAGGCGCGCCCCCGGCGCCTGTCGCCGCCGTGAACGAGAACATATTCGCATAGAGGCTCTCAACCGGCATGAAGCCGCCCAGATAGCCTTCCGCTGATCCATCATCGGAGATCGTCAGCTGAATACGCGCATCGCGCAGCACAGCTTTCGTTCGCAGATCGTACATGCTCACCGACTGATCGAAGGTAAAATCGAACGGATCGGAAGTCAGAACGCCATTCACGATGCGTCCGCGCACCGCGGCGCGCGGCGTTTCTTCTTGCATCGGCGCATACGTCATGAAGGGCAGCACCTCGCGGCTCGGGCCGAGCTGCAGCGGATCGGCATTGCGCAGCAGCAAAACCTCGACCTCACGATCGTTGCGCAAATCGTCAACGCCGCGAAGCGCGATGAGAATGCCCCAATTGCCGCCCAGCATTTCATCGCCGAAATCGTTGAACACGCCGGTCGGCTCATAAGCGCGCACGCAACCGACGGTCCGGAAAAACTGATTGTCGATGCCGGCCTGGCCGCCTACGCCGCGAAAGTCAGTGTGGGCGCACGCACCGCGCGGCGCGGCTTGGTTCGCACGCGACGTGACGCCATCGAGATCGAAGCCCAATGCGCGCGTATCCGTCCCGGTAACCTCGCGGAATCCCGGATCGGCTTCAGCCGCAGCCGGATTGAGGCAAATGTCGGTCCCGTCCGGCAATTGCGATGCCGCTTGCCGCATCCGCAGCGCATAGGCGCGGTCGGCTTCGTCGGGCCTCTGCACCGCATCCTGCGGATGCGCCGCCGTGTACGCCTCGACCGACCCTCTCGACAAACCATCCGGGCAAGCGCCGGTTTCTTCCGAGGTTCCGTTGGAAAACGCGAACGCGATGTCCGACACGACAAAACCAGCTTCGCCGTTGTGTACAATCCCATGTTGCTGGCCGCTGGCGGGTTCAAACGCGAGCAGCGCTGTCGCGCCCAACGCGGCCGCGACGCTCAGCACCCGGAAAATGGCAACGGGCGCAACGCTGCGCCGGAACACGCCGCGTTCGTGCGAGTCGTGCATGCTCATCCCTATATGTTTCGAGCGATCTCTTATTTGATCGCTTCTTATCTTTCGCGCGCGGCCCTCGGACCGCGCGTCTCATAGTGACAGTTTTGACCCATCGGTCAACGCCGGACAAATCCACCCGGATGCATCAAGCGCGCAATGTCGATGGCCGCGCGCGCCTGCACTTCGTCATTTCTGCGGTCGGCCTCGTTCATCGCCTCCCACGGCGCCAGCTTGTCATGCGCCATCAGATCGTTGTTGCGCTTTTCGTTCTCGCCGGTCGGCCGCCAACCGGACAAAAGACGCTCCGCTATCCAGCGGCTGTGTTCGCATTGCGCCATGCGCGTGAGCATCTCGGCGGGAATGGCCGGCGCGGTATCGCCTTTCTCGCCCTTGGCCGCCGGACGCCAGCCCGCGTCCCAAACTTTCACCAGCGCTGAATCCGATACCGCGCGATTGGCGGCGCGATAGGTTTCCAGCACATCCGACCAATCGCGCATCGCCGCCTGCAATTCACGCATGCTCATCGGCTCGCGCTGACCAAGCTCGCGATTATAATGCTCGTGCGCGATCGCGGCGCCGCGATCCAAAGCGCCTTGGATCACCCAATCGCGCGTCGCCGTGACCTGATGCGCGCCAAACGCCTGCAAATACGCGTCCAATTCCTCGGTTTCGTCACCGCGCGCATATTGCTGCGAGAATTCCGATTGACTGGTCTCGTGCATGAAGATCGGGATCGGCCAGCGCAGGCCGTGATTGCACACGCGTTTCAACGCGATGGCGATATGGATATTGGCGGGATCGCCGCCGGTGCTGACCACAGCCGCCGTCGCCTTGCCGCGCGCGCCCTCGATATCGTCCAGCAATTCGCGGCCAATCGACACCATGTCCCAATTGAACGGCAGGAACGCGATGTCGGCGCTCCACAAATGCGGATGCGCGAACGCTTCGCGGTGGCGTGCGCGAAAACCCGCTTCCGCCGCCGCCGGATCAGGCGTGAGCACGGTCAAGCGCGGGGCCTGAAAATGCGCCGACCACAAGCTGGAAAAGATGCGTTCCGCCACGGCCTCGGCGGCTTGATCGAAACCGAAGAAGACAATGTGCACGCGTTCCTGTCCCAACGCGGCCGCCACATTCAGCAATTCCTGCGCGTGCGTTTGCAGCAGCCCGCGCGCGGCCAGCTCGTCGATCGAAAACGGTTTCGGGTCGATCGGCGCGCTCTCTTTGGACTTGCCCTTCTTGCGCACTTGCGCCGAGCGCATCTCGCGCGCTTCGCGCAGCAGCATGGCCGAGCGCGTCGACACATGCACGCCGACCGGGCGGCGCCGGCGCGCATCGCCGACAAGCCGGCGCACCGCCGCTTCGATCTGCAGGTTTGCGGTATCGTCAGGTTCGAACGCCACCACATGCGCCGCGTGATGCGCGCGCGCCGTGCGCAGCGTATCGAATTGGCGCGCATCGCCTTCCAGCACGATGACGCCCTTGCGGCGCAAGCCGAGCGCCGTCTCTTCCGGCAGCGCCTCGGCCAACAGAATGATTGCGTCTTTTTTCTTGCGGCAATCGAGCGCGAGTGAAAGCGCCGCCGCGCTATCGCCGGCGATCACCACATGATGCGCCGCGCCGAGATTGAAGATGCGCGCCAGCGAGCGGCCGACTTGCCCCGAAAACGCGAACAGCAAGCCGACAGCCGGCGTCGCGATGGCCGCGAAGCGCACCAATTGCAGCATCGGATCGACCTGCAGCGCGCCTTCGCCGTCAGGACCGAAATAGGCGTCCCACATACCGACGGCGGAAATCGTCAGGTAAAGCGCCTCGGCGAGATCGCGCCCGCCGCTCGTCCAATAGAACAGCCCGCCGCCGATCCAGACCAGCGACAGCAGGATCACCACGCCCCAGCGGACGATGCTCGCGCGCGTGTGCGCCAGCGCTGTCAGCGTGGCGGCCGCTTGCGACCAGAAATTAGCGTTGCGCTGCGCCATGTCCCCTCCCGGCTTCCAGCGCGGCCAGTCTAGGACGCCAAAGCGGTTGCGGCCAGCGCGGCTATTCCCTAGCTCTCGCCGTATTGGCCCTGTAGCTCAGCTGGATAGAGCAGGTCCGTCCTAAGGACATGGTCGGGAGTTCGAATCTCTCCAGGGTCGCCACTGCCTACTCTACCGCCTTGATTTCCAAGGCTCAGCGGGTGGGTTTGACAGTTGGGTTTGACACTCCGTGTTCGCGGGGCGTTTCGGAACGTCCGTTATTCGCCGGAAGCGGACATTCTGAACTCAGAGCGCGGTCGCGTTCACCACACGAATGCGCCCATCAAATAGCTCCTCGATGTAGGCCGCAATGCAGTCAGAAAACTCGTCCATTAGGGCCAGCCCTTGCGGATCGAAATCGTTCTCAGCGCTCAGCACCAGTTCGCCATTTGTGAAGGCGCAGGTGACGTTCTTATGATGCCGTCGGTGCTCGGCGAACTCTTGCTGAATGTCTATGGCGGCAGCCTGTCCGGCGCTCGGGGGCACACCCCCGCAAGCCAACGTCACCCGATACATCAGCACTCCCTTTGCTCGGACATGGAGCATACCTACACTTGCTGGCAACGTCCGCTTCGGGCCAACAACGGACATTCACTACCCGTTCTGAATCAACCGGGCAATTGCCGCCCGCGCTAGCTTCTCTTGCTCAGCCGCCCGTGTGTAGCGCTCTATTTCCCGCAACGATGCGTGCCCGGTGATCGCCGCGACTTCCTTTGACGAACACCGCGCCGCTATTCCCGCCGCAACGCCTCGATCGGATCGAGCTGCGCGGCGCGCCATGCCGGGTAAGCGCCGAACAGCACGCCGACCACAATCGAAAAGCCGATCGCCAGCCCCGCCATCCCGGAAGACAGCGTGAGCGGCAAATTCGCGACGCTGGTCAGCCCCCATGCGCCCAAGGCGCCGAACGCCAAACCCGCGAGCCCGCCGGCCAATGAAATCGTGATCGCTTCCAATGCGAATTGGCGCAGAATATCCGTGCGCCGCGCGCCCAGCGCCTTGCGCAAGCCGATCTCGCGCGTCCGCTCCGTCACCGACACCAGCATGATGTTCATGATGCCGATGCCGCCCACCAGCAGCGACACCGCCGCGATGCCGCCAAGCAGATAGGTAAACGTCTGCGTCATCTCCGACATCGCGTCGGAAATCGACGCCAGATTCCGCACTCTGAAATCATTGCCTTCGCCCGGCGGGATGCGGTGCAGATCGCGCAGCAATGTTGTGATGTCCGCCTCGAGGCTCACGAGCAAATCCTCGTTCGCGGCCTTCACCATCATCATGCTCACCGTATCGGCGCGCCGTTCGCGCCCGGATATGCGCCGCTTGACCGTAGTGAATGGCGCAATGACGACATCGTCCTGGTTTTGCCCGAAGCCGGTCTGGCCGCGTTCGTCCATCACGCCGATGACATCATAGATGCCGTTATTGATGCGCACGCGTTGGCCAATGGCGACCATGTTGGGAAAGAGATTCTCTGCGACGGTCGCGCCCAGCACGACAACGCGCCGCGCCTGGCGCAATTCGGTGTCGTTGAAAAAACGGCCGAACGCGACGCTCCAATCGCGCGCGACAAGCAAGCTCGGCGTCGCGCCTTCGATTTGCGTATTCCAGTTGAGCCCATTGGCGACGATCTGGCCGCGGCTGCGCTGCAACGGCGCCACCGCCACCACGCCGCTAAGCTGGCGTATCGCATCGGCGTCATCGAGCGTCAGCGACGGGCGCCCGCCGCCGGGCCCAGCCTGGCCGCGCACATTGCCGGCCTGCCGCGGCGCGCCCGGAGACACGATCAGCACGTTCGAGCCCAAGCTTGCCACGGATTGTTGAATTTGCGCCTGCGCGCCCTCGCCCAGCGCCACCATCGCCACAACGGAAGCAACGCCGATCACCACGCCGAGCGCCGTCAGCGCCGAACGCAAAGGCGTGGCGCGGATCGCCCGGCCCGCGCTGGATACCAAATCCGCCGTCCGCATCATGTCAGCTTCCTCATCGTGGCTGAAATTATCGCGTCGGGGCCCTTCTTAACCTCTCGCGCCCCATCGCCCAACCGCGCCGCCGCGATTTACCGGTCTCCGCCGACAAAAGCCTGAAAAGAAATGCAGCCACATTCCATGCGTTCAAACTTGGAATTGTTCTGGATTTCATGAAGGCCGTTCCGCTCGCAACAGCTCTCGCCGCGCTTTGCGCCACACCGGCGCTGGGCGCGAATCTGCGCGTGGAAATGGAAATCCCGCGCACGTCCGATGTCGAATATCACTTTCCCTACGTGGCCATCTGGGTTGAGCGGCCCAATCGCCAAGCGGTGATGAACCTCGCCCTTTGGTACGACAGCGACGAGGAAGGCACGCGCTATCTTTCGGATCTGCGCAGCTGGTGGCGCGCCATCGGCCGCGACACCAGCTTGCCGCTGAACGGCGTCACCGGCGCCACGCGCGCGCCGGGCCTCAATGGCGTGGCGCTGCTGGGCACCCAATTCCCGCTGCGCGATTTGGAGCGCGGCGAATATGTCGTCGTCATCGAAGCGGTGCGCGAGCGCGGCGGGCGCGAACTCATCCGCATTCCGCTCGATTGGACCAATCCCAACAGCCGCGAACACACTGTGCGCGCGCGCGGCGAAACCGAGATCGGCCGCGTCACCGTCACGGTCTATCCGTAGCCTTTCGCGCTTCGCGCAATCGCTTTATCGTTGGCTTAGGGATCGTCTGAAATCGGGGAAGCGCTTTGCGTTGGCTATGGGCCGCAGCCTTTGCGCTTCTGCTGGCGGCTTGCGGGCCGCAGCTCGGCGATCTCGAACCCGGCGAAGAAGGACGCGTCGTGCGCGCCATGTCCGGCGACACGCTCGTGCTTGAAAGCGGCCTGCGCATTTTCCTCGCCGAGATCGACGCCCCGCGCGGCGACCAGGCTTATGCCGCACAAGCGCAAGGCGAACTGGAAGCGCTGGCGCTGCATCGCCATGTGCGCCTCGGCTATGGCGGCGCGCGCCGCTGGGTCGGGCGTCCACGCGAAGGCCAGGAAACGCCGCCGGAAGCCGCCATCGCGCATGTGTTCGTGCAAAGCGAGGGCGGCGGCTGGTTCTGGCTGCAACATGAAATGGTGTCGCGCGGCGCCGCCTATGTGCGCCCACGGCGTGACAATCACGCACGCAGCGCCGAACTCAGCGCGATTGAAACGCGCGCGCGGTCGAACGAACGCGGATTATGGGGCCGGCGCGAGTATCGCCCCCTCAATGCGCGCGCCGCCGCTGAAGCCGCGCGCGCAGCGGACATC
>JAUIJZ010000003.1 GCA_030430715.1 Alphaproteobacteria bacterium | reverse complement strand
CCGTCCCGAACCAGGTCATCACCGCCTGCTGCGGGTCTTCCGGCAAATCGATGTCGAGCAATTGCCGGGCAATCTCGATTTCCTTGGGCTGAACCATGCCGGCCATGCCCTCACCGACAAGACGAACGTTCTCGAACTGAGCGCGCACATTTTCACGTACGCTCATGTTCGGATTGATCGGAACGCCAATGCCGCCCGTATCGTAGCCATACATGGAATTGTACAGCGCAGGCGCCGCTTCTTGGAGCTGTGGATGGGTCCGCATGACATGATAGCCTTCCATGAAGGCTTCCATCGCCACTTTCCAATTCGCCGGCAGCACCGTTGCGTACCACCATTCCGCGCGCAGCTCAGGAACGTTGTGCGCGTTGAGACTGTCAACGATCGGACCAATGCTGTCGCGGAAGGACGGGGCGTTGTCATCGAAATTGATGAAGGCGCAGCCCAGCGCTTCCTCGACGCGGCACGCTTTCAGCGCCAGGTCCGCCTGATCCAGCTGCTGCTCGCTGAACATGTGCTTGCCATAGACGAAGGTGTTTTTACCGTCTGCATTCCAGCGCCAGCCGTGGAACGGGCAGATGAACCCCTGCACCTGACAATTGCCGTGCCCCCCCGCTTCCGCCAGCGGGACGCCACGGTGCCGGCAGGCATTATGATAAGCCTTCACGCCGCTCTTGGTGCGCACCACGATGACGGACTTGCCCAGATTGGAATATTCGATCCAATCGCCGACATTTTGAATCTGCTCCAACCGGCAGGCCATTTGCCAGACGTGAGGCCAGAGGCGTTCATTCTCGAGCTGGTAGAACGCCTCGTCATAATATCGCTGCGCGGGAATGCGCTCCGGATCCGAAATCGGAAATGGGATTGCCTGGGAAACGCCTGCGCTGTCGGCCATGGGGCACCTCTTGTTTATGCAGTCCAGCCTGGACTGCCGGCGCGGATAAGGGCCGCGCCGCCTCCTCGGGCCAAACTGGCAAGCTTCCGCGCCATGCGCAACCGATCCGGCTGCCGCCGGCGCCGCGCCGCCAGCACTTCATCGTCGGGCCGATGTGACGCCGTCCGCCATTTCCGGCAATCTTGCTATAAGCCGATGCTCGGGCCACCAGTGTCAGGCGCCGCAGCGCCATAGGGAGAAGATTGATGAAGCTCGCCATGCCAGAGGACAGCCTGCCCGTCCGGGAGATGTTCGAGCGCTTTTTCGCCACTGAATCGACGCCGGCGCGCGTGCGCGGCGCCGAGCCGCTTGGCTTTGACCCCGAACTCTGGCGCGAACTGGTTGCGCTCGAAGCGCCCTTTATTCGCCTCGACGCGGAAGCCGGCGGCGGCGGCATGAGCCTGTTCGACGCTTGCATCATGATGGAGCAAGCCGGCCGCAAATTGGCATCCGCGCCATTGGCCGAATCCGTCGCCGCGATCCGGGCTCTCGGTGAGCTTGGCGGCGATGTCGCGCACAAATGGATCGAGGACGTGCGCAAGGGCGATGCGCTGCTGACGCTGGCGCTGCGTGAGGTCCGCCCCGGCGAAGCGCAACTCGTGCCCGGCGGCGCGGTCGCGCAAGGCGTGCTGACTTTCGACGGCAAGGAAGTCGCGATTGATGTTCCCGCCGCTCCGCTCAACGCGCCTTCGACACTGGGCGGCGCCGCGATCGGCCTGTTCGAGCCCGGCAAGGGCGAGCGCCATGTCATCGCCAGCAACGCAGACGCCGCCAAAATCTGGGCGGCTGCGATCGAGGAATGGAAGCTGCTGACATCGGCGGCGTTGATCGGCCTGTCGCAAGAAGCGCTGACCATGGCGTCGGCCTATGCGTGTGAGCGGATCGCGTTTGGACAGCCGATCGGCGCCAATCAGGGCATCGCCCACGTTCTGGCCAATGATGTGATCGACGCCGACGGCGCCAACCTCATGCTTTGGCGCACTTTGCGTTCTTTGGCCGACAAGCAGCCGGAAGCGGCCGCCGAAATCTCCATGATGTTCTGGTGGGCGAGCCGCACGGCGACGAATTGCGTCGCACACGCGCTGCATACGTTCGGCGGCTATGGCCTCACCTTGGAATACGATATCCAGCTCTATCATCGCCGCGCGAAAGCATGGGCGTTGGCGTTCGGCGACCCGCAGCAGGAATTGACGCGCGCTGGCCGCAGATTGCTGCTCAGCGAAAGCGCGGCCGTGCCCGATCCGGGCGCGGTGGAAATCGATTTTGAACCGCCGACCGGCGGCGAAGCGCTCGCGGAAGAAACGCGCGCCGTGTTCAACGCGGTGATCGATCCCGAAAAGCACATCCTGCACGATCACTCATTTGAATCGCATAGCTGGGACGTGCATCGCGCACTCGGCAAAGCGGGTCTGCTGTTCCCGGACTGGCCGGAAAAATGGGGCGGACGCGGCGCCGATCGCGATTCCGTACGCGCCAGCAATGCCGTTTGGAATGAGGTCGGTTACACGCCGCCCGTGCGCAGCGTCACCGGCCTGTCGGGGGCAGCGGTGCTGAAGTTCGGCACACCCGAACTTCAAGAGGAAGTGTTGCCGGGCTTCGCTTCCGGCGAATTCTCCTCCTGCCTTGGCTACACCGAGCCCTCTGGCGGATCGGACGTGTTCGCGGCCAAGACCCGCGCTGTGCGCGATGGCGACGATTGGGTCATCAACGGCCAGAAGATGTTCACCTCAGGGGCCGATCTTGCCAGCTACGTTCTGCTGATCACGCGCACCGATCCGGATGCGCCCAAGCACAAGGGCATCACGGTTTTCCTCTGCCCCCTCAACGTTCCGGGCGTCGAAATCCATCCCGTCTTCACCTTCATGGACGAGCGCACCAACGCCACCTTTTATTCGGACGTGCGCATTCCCGACCGCTATCGCCTCGGCGAGGTCAATGCCGGCGCGCAAGTGCTTGCTTCGGCGCTCAGCCAAGAACAGAGCGGCGGCTATTATCACTTGAACCTGCGCGCGATGGCCGATGCGGCGACCGAATGGGCGCGCAAAACACAGCGCGATGGCAAACCCGCGATCGAACACCCGGACGTGCTTACGCGCATCGCGCGCGTGCATGCGCACGCGAATGTCTCCGAAGCGATTTCCGCGCGCGTGCTCGGCGCACACTTGGCCAAGATCCCCGATCTCGCATTCGGCCCGGCGGCGAAGGTGTTCTCGACCGAGGCCTTCATCTCGCAATCGGCTGATTTGCTCGACCTGGCTGCGCCGCAATCCTTGCTGCGTGGCAAGGACGGGCTCGGCATCGTCGAGATGGGCTATCGGCACTCCACCGCGACCACCATTTATGGCGGCACGAGTGAGGTGTTGCGCAGCATGGTGGCCGAGCGCCGGCTTGGCTTGCCGCGCAGCCGCGCGAAATAGCGCGGCCTCAACTTAGCGGAACGTCCAGATCAAAACCGCCACTAGCACAACGATCACGAGGGCTTGCCACTTGTAATTGGCAAGCCCGCCGCGCCCGCGTGAATCCTCACGCCGCCACAGCATGCCTTCGGGATGCCCGCTGGAGGTGACGAGGCTGACAACAAAGCCGACAAGAGCGCAGAGCGCCGTCGTTATGCCCGCGACAATAGTGAAGTGCGGCAGTCCATCGCTGACGCCGTCTTGCAGCGCGCCCATGCGCCAAAACAAGATGATGGCGCCCAGAGCATGGCCGAAACCAAGCGTCCACAACGCCGCCACACCAGTCATCCGCTTCCAGAACATGCCCAGCAGGAACACCGCCGCGATCGGCGGGACAGCGTAGGAGAACACCTGCTGGATGTAGTTGAACAAGCCTGGGAAGTCGCGGATCACAAGCGGCCACAAGGCCGCGACGATCATAAATCCGATCGTGACGATGCGCCCCCAAAAGGCTATACGGCGCGGCTCCCAGCCCCGCTCTTCGACCTTCAGGAAATCGTACATGACGAGCGTCGATGAGGCGTTCAGGGTCGAGTCGATGGTCGACATGATGGCCGCGATCAAACCGGCGATGACAAGCCCAACCAGCCCTGCCGGAAGGAAATTCAGGATCAGCGATGGAAATACCTGATCGCCATTTTCCAGGGGCGGCAACAGCGCGAACGCAAGCGCGCCGGGAATGGCCATGATGAACAGCGGCAACAGCTTCAAGGCTGCCGCCAGCATCGCGCCCCAGCGCGCATGATCGACAGAGCGCGCGCCCAGCGCACGCTGCATGATGTATTGATTGGTGGCCCAATAATAAAAGCCGAGCACCGGCAAGCCGAGAATAACGCCGAGCCACGGCAAATCGGGATCATCCAGCGGACGGATCAGCGACAGCCTGTCGGCGGACACCGACGCCATCGCGCTCGTCCACGAAAAGTCGAATTGCGCAAACACCTCGTAGGTGATCACGCCCGCGCCCACGATCAGCACGATCGCTTGCAGCACATCGGTATAGACAACGGCGCGCAGCCCGCCCGCCGCTGTGTACAAACCAGCGAACAGCGCCAGCCCGATACAAGCAGGCAGGAACGGAATGCCCGGCGCCAGCACCTGCAACACCAGCACGCCAGCATAGATGCTGCCTGCCGTATCCACGAAAATAGAAAGGAAGATCGTGAGCGCCGAAACGTATTTACAGACGGCCGGCCCGAAACGGCGTTCCAGATATTCGGGCAGAGTCGTGACTTGTGTGCGCAGGAAAACCGGGATCGTGAACACGGCCATGAACACGAGGATCAGCGCCGCCATCAATTCGTAATGCGCAACGCTGATACCGCTTTGATACGCCGAGCCCGCCACGCCGATCAGCGTGGTCGAAGAAATATTGGAAGCGAACAGCGAAAGGCCGACAGCGACAAAGCCAAGGCTGCGCCCCGCCAGGAAGAGCTCCTGCCCCGATGCGGCCGCTTTGCGTGAAACGGCGACGCCGATAAACAGCACCACCATGAGGTAGACGCCAACGACTCCCCAATCCAAGGCGCTCAACGCCATGGCCTCCCTCCCTGTTCGCGCCTGCTTTTACGCAGCTTCGGCTTTATTTGTACTGGCTCTCAGTGCGTCGAACCGCTCGCGCACATGGCTCGCCCAGTGATCGACGTCAAACTGGCGCACGCGCTCGCGCATTTTCTCCAGCCTGTCGCGGCGCTCTTCCTCGGTCATGTTCAGCGCCTGATCAAGACCTGCATCCATCCTGCGCTCGGAATATGGATTCACCAGAACCGCTTCCGGAAACTCCACGGCAGAGCCCGCGAATTCAGACAGAACGAGCACGCCTGCATCGCCATTCTGCGCGCCGACGAATTCCTTCGCGACGAGATTGAGGCCATCGCGCAGCGGCGTGACAAGGCAAACATCTGCAGCGCGGTAATAGCAAACCAGCTCCTCGAACGGTACGCCGCGCGTTGAAAGCAGGATCGGATTCCAGCGCAGATTGCCATATTTGCCGTTGATCGCGCCAACAAGGCGCTCCACTTCGCGCTGCGCGTTGCGATAAGCGCTCATACCGTCCGCCGGCGCCACGCATACGCAAAAGAGTTGTACTTTTTCGCGCAATTCAGGCCTTCGCGCCAACAGGCGATCGAACGCCTCCAGCATTTCCTTCGTGCCTTTGACGTAATCGACGCGCCCGACCGATACGAGCAAACGGCGGTCGCCAATCTGAGAGCGGATTTCCGAAACCCGCGTTCCCGCTTCGAAGTTTGAAAGATGGTTGTCGATCACACGCGGATTGGTGCCGATCGGCCATGCATCGATGGCGATGGTGCGCCCCTCGTGTTTCAGCGCGGTCGTCACGGTCGGCTCTGAAAGCGCGGCGCCTTTGGGACTGAACGGGCCTTCAACCGGAACACTCTCGGCGCGCTCCGCGCCCATGAGCGAACACGCGACCGACGCGAAGTTTTCCGCATAGCGCGGAATGTGAAAACCGACGATGTCACACGCGAGCAAGCTGCGCAGGATTTCTTCGCGCCAAGGCAAGACGTTGAACACATCCGCTGCGGGGAACGGCGTGTGGTGGAAGAACGCGATCCGCGCCTTCGGCTTGATCTGACGAATATAGTACGGAGCGAGCCACAGATTGTAATCGTGCACCCAGATCAGCGCGTCGTCGGCGGCTTGTTCGCATGCGGCTTCGGCGAAGAGACGGTTCACTTCCCGGAAATTTTTCCAATCGACCGGGCCGTAATTAAACTTGCCCGGGAACGAGTGAAGGATCGGCCACAGCGCTTCCTTTGAAGTCACGTGGTAGAACGCTTTCACCTGCTCGGCCGACAGCGGAAGACGCACAACATCGTATTCGCCGTAGGAAGCGTTGATCCGCACGGTGCGTTCAAAGTTCGGTTTGCCGCTTGCCGGGGCTTGTTTCCACGCTACCCAGACCGCATCGCTGGCGGTGCTGAAGAAGCCCTTGAGCGCCGGCACAATGCCGTTGGGGCTTTTGTTCTCCCGGTAAACGACTTTGCCGTTCTCAACGGCCTCCTCATAAGGTTGCCTGTGATAGACGATCACGAAAGGCGACTTCTTAGTCATCACTGAGCCTCAATCATTACGTCTGGAAGCAGTTTGAAGCGCTCGATAGCTTCGACAATACCGCCCGCGCCCTCACCTTTGGCGGAATAGACATTGTCGAGCGATCTGATCGCCTCACGCAGACGTGGTTCGGAATTTCCAACGGCGACACCGCGCAAACCGGTCTCGAACAAAGAGAAGTCGTTGAGCGTATCGCCCGCGCACAACACGCGCTCAGGCCGGATGCCTTCGTGCGACATGACCTGAAGAAGGGTTTGTCCCTTGTTCACGCCCGGCGGCAGCACATCGAAGAACACGCCCGCCGAAAGCAATGGCGCGTAACCCGCGGCTTCGAGTTCGGGGAACGCCTCCAAAGCAGCGGCTTCGTCGTCGTAAAAATAGGAGAGCCTGCGTCCGCCGAATACGTCCTGCGGTTTGACACCCCCACGCCCTTTCATGATTTCCGCGGCGCGTTCCGAGCCTGGCCAGCGCTCGTCAATCCAAGCCTCGGCAGCACTGTGCGGCGTCCAGTCCGGGCCAACGACGACCGTGGTGCCGACATCGCCGATAATCAGATCGGGCGTCGGAACGCCTTCGCTCGCAAGGCTCGACGCAAAAGGAATGTCGCGGCCCGTAACGAAGAGCAGCGCGACATCCGCGCGCCGGCTTTCAACGAGATTGTAAAGGGCGCGCCGGTCACTATCCGAACCACCTAGGAATGTGCCGTCCAGATCGACAGCGAGCAGAAGCGCCCGATCCGACAACGATTTCGTTTGGCTCATACTCATGCCGCGCGCACTGCCTCCGCAACGCGATCACGCCGCCCGGCGAAAGCAGCCTCCACCGCAGCCTGTGCGCTCAAACGGCCGGCAAGCAGATCGTCCACGGCCATCGCCAAAGGCGCATAAACACCGGCGCGACGCGCAAGTTTCAACAATGCGCCGACATTCGCCGCGCCCTCGCGCGTGACCGCGATGCTGCCATCGGGACCGCCCTGCGCGATCATGCGGCCATAACTATAATTGCGCGATTTCGCATCGGTGCAGGTCAGTGCAAAATCGCCAAACCCGGCCGGGCCAAGCAGCGTTTCGCGCCGCCCGCCAAGCGCAGCGACCAGATCGCCCGCCTCGCGCATCGCTTCACTCATCAACGCGGCGCGCGCATTCGCACCCAGATCCAATCCATCGGCAGCGCCACACAAGGTCGCCGCCACGTTCTTGAACACAGCGCAAATCTGCACGCCGGCGCTATCGCCCGTCGGACACAAAACGAAACGCTCACGCGAGAATGCGGCCGCTATGCGCTGCGCATGCGGCGCGGGACCGGCGAGCGCGACGATGGTCGGCAGATCGGCGCCGACCTCATCGGCGAAGCTCGGGCCCGAAAGCGTAAGCACAGGACCTTGCCAAACGCGCCGCACGCAGGCCGACAGCAAATCGCCACCCTCGGCCAAACCCTTGGCGCAAATGATCGCAGAAGCTTTCTGGCTGGCGTGCGCGGCTGCGGCTTTGGCCAACGTTTCGGTCGCGCCGCTGGGTGCTGCGAACAGAACAAGCTGCGCGTCCGAAACAGCGCCCGCCATGTCGGATGTCACCTCAATGCCGGCCGGAAATACGCAATCGGCCAGATGCTCACGGTTCTCACCATCCGCGGCCATCGCATCGGCATGTGCCGAACGCCACGTCCACAGCCGAACATTCGCTCCTTGCCGTGCGAAGGCCACGGCCAGCGCCGTCCCCCAAGCGCCGGCGCCTAAGACAGCAACCGTAGAGAAATCGCCATGTTGAAAGAGCGCACGCTCACGCTGCGTTTTGATGAGGTTCATACCCCGCCTTTCGGTTTTGCGGGGCCAAGACATCAAGCTCGACTAAAGGTGAAAGGCACCAGTCAAGACACAGCCCGCAATTGCTTGCGGGCCAACAACCCCTATGTTGCAGCGCACAATTTAGGCGAGTCCGCCAGTAATTTCAACCCTAAAATCCCTGAATTATCTACATTGACGCCAGTAATTCTCCCGCTTGCACGCGGCACACTCGAACGAGGAAAGCGAATACTTTCGATTACTTGACGTTTAAGTATGCGCCTGTCCACACCGCGCCGGAGGGCAGTTTTGCAGGTGCTCACTACTTTATTCTTCCAGTATGGCGTGCGAGCGCAGCGCTATTGATAACGCATGCGCCCTCAGCCGGTTTCTGGCGGCTAAGCGTTTTTTTGAAATTTCCGGCAGCGCCGACGGTATTGAGTGATGGTGGAGCCTAGCGGGATCGAACCGCTGACCTCCTGCATGCCATGCAGGCGCTCTCCCAGCTGAGCTAAGGCCCCATACGCCCTAAAGGACGGTTGGATTCGGGACGCGGAACCTACGCTCCGCGCGCATCCTGTTCAAGCGCGCTTAGCGCTCGTCGTCATTATCGTTTGGCAGGTCGCCGATCTCGTCTTCCGAGAAGTCCTCTTCGTCTTCCATCAGCGGAACCGAATCGTCGTCGTCGTCGCCGGCGCCTTCGAGATCGGGGTCATCTTCGTTGAAACCTTCGGGCAAATCGTCGCCGCTGCCCGAGTTGGAATCGTCATCATCGTCGTCGGAATTGGACGCGTTGTCGTCGCCCTCCATGTCGACTTCGGACGTCTCCTCGGTCTCGTCCTCGTCTTCATCCTCGTCATCATCGTCCGCGCCGCGCGCCTTGGCCTTCGCCTTGACCTCGTCTTCTTCGTCCTCGTAGCCGGCGTCGCTGGCGGAGACACGGCCCTTGCCGCGACGAGAGCGGCCGCCGTCCTCGGCGGGATCGAAAGCGGCGGAGCACTTGGGGCAGACGGCGGGGCGCTTGCGCAAGTCATAGAACTTCGCAGCGCAGCTCGGGCACACCTGCTTGTCGCCCAAATCGGTCCTGGCCAAATACCTCTCCCTGGCTCTTCGCGCGGGGCGCTCGCTTGCCACCATCGGGCGCCCCTGTCAAAAGCTTTGTCGCTTCTTTCCAGCTAGTTCAAAAAGAGAGTGACGAGATGCGTCTCAAGGCGCGATCCGACGGCCCCCTTAAAGGGCGTGTGCGCCCGCCCGGCGACAAATCGATTTCCCACCGCGCCATCATTTTAGGCGCCCTGGCGCACGGCGAAACCGTGGTCGAGGGGCTGCTTGAGGCCGAGGATGTCCAAAACACCGCCAAAGCGGCGCGGCTATTCGGCGCGAACGTGGTCCAAGGCGAGGATAATCTCTGGCGGGTCACGGGCGCGGGCAGCCTGACCCAGCCGGCCGAGACCATCGATTGCGGCAATTCGGGCACCGCCGCCCGGCTGCTGATCGGCGCGGCCAGCGCCTTCCCCATCAGCGCCCGCTTCGACGGCGACGCTTCGCTGCGCAAACGGCCGATGAACCGTGTCATCGCCCCGCTGTCGCAGATGGGCGCGCGGTTCGATTCTCCGAACAACCGCATGCCGCTGATCGTGCATGGCGGAAAACTCAAAGGCATTACCTACCGCTCGCCGGTGGCTTCGGCGCAGGTGAAGTCCGCCGCGCTGCTGGCCGGCCTCGGGGCCGAAGGCGAGACCGTCGTCATCGAGCCCGAGCGTTCGCGCGATCACACCGAGCGGATGCTGGCCGTGTTCGGCGCCGATGTGGATCAGATCGACATTGACGGCGTGCTGCATCCGCGGGTGCGGCCGAGCACGCTGAAAGGCGCGCGCGTTTATGTGCCGGCCGATCCCTCCTCCGCCGCGTTCCCGGCGGCGGCGGCGCTGATCGTGGGCAAGTCCGAAGTCGTGATCGAGGACGTGCTGATCAATCCGCTGCGCCTCGGCCTGTACGAGACGATGCTGGAAATGGGCGCCAAGCTTACATTCAAAGAGCGGCGCGATCCGATTGGCGAGCCGATCGCCGATCTCGTCATCAACGCCAGCGAATTGACTGGCGTGAGCCCGCCGCTGAAGCGCGCGCCGTCGATGATCGACGAATTCCCCATCCTCACCGTGCTGGCGGCGTTTGCCGACGGCGAAACGCGCATCACGGGCGCGGGCGAATTGCGGGTGAAGGAAAGCGACCGCATCACGCTGATGGTCGAAGGGCTGCGCGCCTGCGGCGTTGAAGTCGAGGAATTGGACGACGGCCTCGTCGTGCATGGACGCGGACCGAAAGGCGTGCGCGGCGGCGCGGAAATCCGCACGCTGGGCGATCACCGCGTGGCTATGTCGTTCCTGGTGATGGGCTTGGCTTCGAAAGAGCCGATCATCGTTGACGACGCGCACATGATCGCGACTTCATTTCCCGATTTCGCGAACTTCATGGCCGGCATCGGCGCGCGCATCGAAGACGTTTAACGCGCGCACGCCGAGCGGCGCCAAAAGCTGCGCGCTGTTGGCGTTGTCGTGCGTGATCGAGATCGAGCTGAGGCGCGTTCTAGGACGTATCGGCGCAAGCCACGCGCGGAAACGCCGGCGCGCAGGGCGCGGGCGCGGCTTCCGCACGCGGCAGGATCACGCGCATCCGCGTGAGGCCATTGCGCAAGCGGCGCAAAAGCCGCGCGACATGCGCATCGATCTCACGCAGCACGGCGAAGATGGCGAATAGGCGCGCTGCGCCGTCTCGTCCGCGCATGGCGCGCCGGAGCGCGGAACCGGCAACGGCGCGCAAGCTGGCATATTTCAAACGTCCGTGCCGATGCGCGCAGCGCGGCTTCAGTTTCAGCCGCGCAAACGCGTGCAGAGCGACGAGCTGGGCGACATAACGCGCTGGTTCATCAAACGCGCGCGCATGCGCGCCCTCGCCCTTGCCCCACAGATGCGCGAACACGCCCGCGAACCAAATCAGCCACAGCCGCATCCAGGCATTGAGCCTGGAGAGCTTGTGTTGGCTGATGGGGGCGGGTGCGGATCGCATGATGTGCGCGCAAGCTTACGCGCGGTGCTGGAGGGGGCGGATAGATTTGTCCTTCTCCCCTTGTGGGAGAAGGTGGCGCGCAGCGCCGGATGAGGGGTGATGGCGCAATAGCATTCAAAGCGACGCGCAAACACCCCTCCCCCAAGACGGAGCTTGAACATTCTGTTGCGCGTGTGATCCCCCTCTCCCACAAGGGGAGAGGGAGGGTGACCAAAATGGGCTTGAAGCACTCACGGCCAGAGCGCGAATGCTGGATTCACTGACGCTTGGGGGTAGTTGGTTGCCAGCTCGTATTGAGCGGGGGCGCTAAGTGATAGCAGCCGACTACGTTGTCCTTTTCAGCATCGCTGAACGGCCATTCCACGGCTGGATGTTCGCACTTATGCCGCTCATAGCGGGGGCGGTGATGGCATTCGCCCTGGTCGTTATCGGAGGACGAATTGCAAAGCTTCTGGCGCTCTTTGCGGCCGGGGCCGGCATCTACGGGTCATTCGAAACTATTGCGTATTCGAAGCAGGAGTACGAGTATCTACTCAACGCATTTCGAACCGGCCAATACGAAAGCGTGGAGGGGCGCGTTGAAAATTTCATTGACGCGCCCCCATACGGAAGCAGCACTCAAACCTTTGAAGTGGAAGGGCGCGTTTTCACGACAACTTATAGTGTGAACACATCCGCCTTCAATCACCCCGCAAGGTTCGGCGGTCCTCGACTAGAGGGACGCTGTGTGAGAATACTTTTTACGGACGAGAATAAGATAATATGGCTCGGGCTAAGGCGGCGTCTTTGCTGAATTACGTACGCTTTCGCCGTGTCTGCATATTTCACAGCGTTAGCCACCATTTCTGAAAATTCGGCTGACCGCCTTCGGCGAAACGCCGCCTCTCTCCCCGAGCGCGCCGCTCAATCGCGCGGCGGGATCGGGCGTGAAAGAATGAACGCCGCCACCGCCGCCAACACCAGCGCCTGAATTGCCAGCAGCAAAAGCGGCACATGCATCGCTGCTGAAATGCCGAGCACCACCGCCATCGCGATCAGCGCGGAGATTTTCGCGCGGCGGCTAATGGCGCCATGCGTGCGCCAGTTTTGAATCATCGGCCCGAAAACGCGATGGCCGATCAGCCACGCATGCCAGCGCTCCGACGAACGCGCGAAAGCAAACGCGGCCAGCAGCAAGAATGGCGTCGTCGGCAGAAGCGGCACGACAATGCCGATGACGCCAAGGCCAAGGGCGGCGGCGCCGAACGCGAACCAAGCTGCGCGCCGAGGCGTCATCATGTTTCCGAAACCATCGCGCGCGGGATGGAACAGCGCGGCGCCAAATACAACTATCAAGAGCCTAGCAAGCCCAAGGGGCGAATAAGGCCGCCGCGCCTTGGCCATATCGCGGTTTGCGACTAGCATGGCGCCGTCATCGCTTGGGAGGCTGCCGTATGACCGTTGACCCCACTAATGTGAGCGCACCCAATATCGTCGAGCGCGCCAAGAACATTCTCTTGAAGCCGCAGACCGAGTGGGAGCGCATCGCCGCCGAGCCCGCCGATATCGGCAAGCTCTATACGGGTTACGTTTTGCCCCTGGCCGCGATCGCAGCCATTGCCGGCTTCATCGGCATGTCGGTGTTCGGCGTTTCCGCGCTCGGCTTCAGCTATCGCGTGCCGATCGTGACCGGCGCGATCAGCGCGGTGGTGCAAGTCGCGTCTTATATGGCCGGCGTGTACGTGATCGCCATGATCGCCAATGCACTCGCGCCCTCTTTCGGATCGACACAGGATCAAGGCCAGGCGCACAAGCTGATGGCCTATTCGTTCACGGCGGCCATGCTGGCCGGCGTCTTCTCGATCATTCCCGCACTCGGCGTTTTGGGAATCCTCGGGCTCTATTCGTTCGTGCTGCTGTTTATCGGCCTGCCGCGCCTGATGAAGACGCCCGAAGATAAACGCATCGGCTATTTCGCGACGCTGATCGTTGTCGGCATTGTCGTGTTCTTCGTGATCGGCGCTGTGCTCGGCGCCGTGCGCGGCGCGGCGGGACTTGGCGCGGCCGCTGGCGGCGTCACGTTCGGCCAATCGGCGCCGCGTTCGGACCAAGGCGAAATCACGCTTCCGGGCGGCGGCTCTGTCGACCTCGGCGCACTCGAACGCGCGGCGGAAGGCTATGCGGCCGGCGCAGCGGGCGCCGCAGGCGCGGCCGGCGGCGGCGGCGCGGCGGCGATCGATCCCTCGCAACTCGCCACCCGTTTGCCGCAAGCTTTGCCGGGCGGTTTTCGTCTGACGTCGCAATCGTCCAGCAGCGCGATGGGCGCGGCCAATGCCGAGGGCGTTTATGAAAATGGCGGCGCGCGGCTGACGCTGAGCGTCACGCATATGGGCCCGATGGGCGGACTGGCCGCCGCTGCGGGCGCGATGAACATGCAGCAGAGCCGACAAGACGCCGACGGTTATTCGCGCACCAATACCGTGGACGGCCGGGTCATCAGCCAGGAAGTCAGCAACAGCGCGGGCACGGCGAGCTATGGCATTGTCGGGCGCGGCGTCGCGGTGACGGCGGAAGGCACGGGCGGGGTTTCCGCCGATCAAGCGCGCGCGGCGGTGGATGCGATGAACATCGAGCGGCTTGAGCGCGAGTTTGGTTCCTAAGCGCGCTTAGGTTAGCGCGCGGGTGAATTCGATCGCGCCGTCATTGATGCGCCCATAGCGAAGGCTGGCGACGTCGCGCATGTAATTCTGGCTGATGCACCACGGCGCCCTTCCCGTTTGCTTGGGCAGAATGGACGCGGCGCGCTGAAAATAGCCGGATGAAAAATCCACGAACGGCTCGTCACGGTGGGAACCGCGCAAGCGCGGCGCGGCGGAAACGTAGCCGTGCGCATCCATGTAAGTGATGAGACGGCAGACATATTCGCAGATCAGTTCGGCGCGCAGCGTCCACGACGCGTTGGTGTAGCCGAACACGGACGCGAAATTCGGCACGTCCGCGAACATCGCACCCTTATACGTATGCATCTCACCCGATTGTATGGCGCGTCCGTCAACGCTGATCTTGGCGCCGCCGAGCATGCGCAGATTAAGGCCGGTGGCGGCGACGATCATGTCCGCCTCGATGACGCCGCCGGATTTCAAGCGCACGCCGCGCGCCTCAAAGCGCTCGATTTCGTCGGTGACGATGGAAACGCCGCCCGCGCGCAGAGCTGCGAACAATTGATTGTCCGGCGTCATACACAGGCGCTGCTCCCAAGGATTGTAGCGCGGCGTGAAATGCGCGGCGACGGCTTCGGGGCCAAGCTGGCGCTCCACGCGTCTTAATAGCGTGCGGCGCACCATGTCCGGAAACGCGCGTGCAAGGCTGAAAAAGCCTTGCGTGACGCTAACGCGGATGAAGCGGTTCAAGCGCGAAGCTAGCGTGCGCGGCAGCATGCGGCGCACACGGTTGGCTGTTGGATCCACCAACGGCATCGAGATCAGATACGTTGGCGAACGCTGCAACAGCGTCACGTGGGCGGCCTTCTCGGCCAAAACCGGCGCAACATTGATGGCGGTGGCGCCCGAGCCGATCACGGCCACCCGCTTGCCGGCATAGTCCAAATCCCGCGGCCAATGCTGGGGATGAATGAGCGGGCCTTCGAAACGCTCCGCATCGGCGAAGGCAGGCAAATAGCCTTCATCGAAATCGTAATAGCCGGCGCACATGAGCAGAAACGAACAGGTAAAGCGCCGGACCTCGCCCGCCTCCTCCGCTTCGACGCTCCATCGCGCGGCGCGCGAATCCCACGCCGCGCGCGTGACGCGATGATTGAAACGCATGTGGCGTTCGGCGCCGATGTCCCGCGCGGCATCCTGAACATAAGCAAGGATCGCCTCGCCTTCGGCGATGGCGCGCGTTTGCTCCCACGGTTTGAAGGAATAGCCGAGCGTGAACATGTCGCTGTCGGAGCGCACGCCGGGATAACGAAACTGATCCCAAGTGCCGCCCATCGCCGCACGGCCTTCGAGAATGACATAGGATTTGCCAGGACAGCGCTTTTGCAAATGCGCAGCAGCGGCCACGCCGGAAAGTCCGGCGCCAACAATCACAACATCAAAATGGGCGGATGACATGTTCGCCCTCATACTCGCCCAGGCGGGATCGAACTGCTAGACACCCGGCCCATGATCATCGCTGTCGACGGACCAACCGCCTCGGGCAAAGGCACCATCGCCAAATATCTGGCGACGCATTACCGATTGAAACGGCTGGACACCGGCGCGCTCTATCGCGCCGTGGGGCTGGGCGTGCTCGATGCCGGCGGCGAGCCCGGCGATGAAGCGGCAGCGGTGGCCGCGGCGAAAGCGCTAGATCTTGGCGCCATCGACGAAAACCGCATCCGTTCCAGCACGGCCGGCATGGCCGCCTCGAAGGTGGCGGCGATACCGGCGGTGCGGGCGGTGCTGCTTGAAGCGCAGCGGGCGTTCGCGGCCGATCCCCAAGGCGCGGTGCTGGACGGGCGCGATATCGGCACCGTCATCTGCCCGGACGCCGACGTGAAGCTGTTCGTGACCGCCTCGCTGCCGGCGCGGACCGAGCGGCGGCTGAAGGAATTGCGGGCGCGCGGCGAGACCATCAGCTTCGAGCAATTGCAGGCCCAGATCGCCGAAAGGGACGAACGCGACCGCAATCGCGCCGAGTCCCCGCTTTACCAGGCGTCAGATGCGCACTTGCTGGATACCACCGACCTTTCTATAGAGGCGTCGGCGGAGGCTGCCTGTCGCATTGTCGACGCGGCGCCAGCACGACCCCGGCCCTAATGGGCTCGCGGGCCGTTTTTGCGTTTTAAGGCCCCCGCCAAGCCGAAAGTGAAGGCCGCATGGTGCGGTCGAGACCGCCGGAGCCAACCGGCCGGCCCTGTCAGTCAACCTGGAGTAAGTATTGTATGGCGGAACAAGCCTCGTTAACCCCAACCCGCGACGATTTCGCAGCCCTCCTTGATGAAAGCCTCGCCTCGCGCGGCATGATCGAAGGGCGCGTCGTTCCCGCCACCGTGCTGGCGGTGGAGCATGATTTCGTCGTCGTCGATATCGGCCTCAAGACCGAAGGCCGCATCCCTGTCCGTGAATTTCTCGTCGATGACGGCTCTGGCCAACCGAAGGCCGGCGACATCGTCGAAGTCTATCTCGATCGCATCGAAAACGCGCTCGGCGACGCTGTTGTGTCGCGCGAAAAGGCGCGCCGCGAAGAAGCCTGGACGCGCCTGGAAAAGAGCTTCGCCGATGGCGAAGCCGTCAACGGCGCTCTGGTCGGCCGCGTGAAGGGCGGCTTCACCGTCGACCTCGGCGGCGCCAATGCGTTCTTGCCCGGCAGCCAAGTGGACATCCGCCCCGTGCGCGATGTCGGCCCGCTGATGAATATCGTGCAGCCGTTCGCGATCCTGAAAATGGACCGCGCGCGCGGCAATATCGTTGTTTCGCGCCGCGCCGTTCTTGAAGAGAGCCGCGCTTCGGAACGCGCCGAGATCGTCAATCAGCTCAATGAAGGCGAAGTGCGCGAAGGCGTGGTCAAGAACATCACCGATTACGGTGCGTTCGTTGACCTCGGCGGCATCGACGGCCTGCTGCACGTCACCGACATGAGCTGGAAGCGCGTCTCGCACCCGAGCCAAGTGCTCAATGTCGGCGACACGGTGAAGGTGCAGATCGTCAAGATCAATCCGGAAACCCAGCGCATCAGCCTCGGCATGAAGCAGCTGCTGAGCGATCCGTGGGATGGCGTGGATGCGAAGTGTCCGGCCAACGGCAAGTTCACGGGCCGCGTGACGAACATCACCGATTACGGCGCGTTCGTTGAGCTTGAGCCGGGCGTCGAAGGCCTGGTCCATGTCAGCGAA
The DNA here is from genome assembly GCA_030430715.1 of Alphaproteobacteria bacterium. GTDB lineage: Bacteria > Pseudomonadota > Alphaproteobacteria > Caulobacterales > Aquidulcibacteraceae > Vitreimonas. The sequence goes on along the minus strand of JAUIJZ010000003.1, from coordinate 57,506 downwards.
ATGAGCTGGACCAAGAAGAACCTGCACCCGTCCAAGATCCTCAGCACCTCGCAGGAAGTGGACGTTCTTGTGCTCGACGTGGACGGCGAAAAGCGCCGTATCTCGCTCGGCATCAAGCAAGTGCAGAACAATCCGTGGGACGCGTTCCTGGCCGAGCACCCGATGGGGTCGGTCATCGAGGGCGAGGTCAAGAACATCACCGAATTCGGTCTGTTCGTCGGCCTCAATGCCGAACTCGACGGCATGGTCCACCTCTCCGACATCGCCTGGGACGCGCAGGGTGAAGAAGCCCTCCAGCGCTACAATAAGGGCGACATGGTGCAGGCGAAGGTGCTCGACGTTGACGTCGAGAAAGAACGTATCTCGCTCGGCATCAAGCAGGTCGCTTCCGACCCGATGGGCGACGCCGAATTCCGCCGCGGCCAGATCATCACGGTCGAAGTGGTGGATGTGGCGACGGGCGGCATCGAAGTGGCGTTTGGCGAAGAGAACGCCCTGCGCAGCTTCATCCGCAAATCGGACCTCTCCCGCGACCGCGCCGACCAGCGCGCCGACCGCTTCGCGGTGGGCGACCGGATCGACGCCATGGTGACCAGCTTCGACAAATCGAGCCGCAAGGTGTCGCTGTCGATCAAGGCCATGGAGCTGGCGGACGAGAAGGAAGCCATCGCTCAGTTCGGCTCTTCGGACAGCGGCGCTTCGCTCGGCGACATTCTCGGCGCTGCTCTGAAGGACCGCAAATAGTCCGAACCCGCAGCACAAACTGCACACGGAAAGCCCGTCACCCCGGTGGCGGGCTTTTCTTTTGCCATTTCAAGCAAATGGCCTGTTGACGTCACGCCCTCTCCGCGCCTTGATCGCAACCATCATTCCGGTGGGAGACGAGAATGTTGCGTTCGGAGCTGGTCAACCGGCTGCAAGAAGAGTTTCAGCCGATGCGGGCCGCCGAAGTCGAGCAGGCGGTGGACATCGTGCTGGATGAAGTGGCCCAGGCGCTCGCCAGCGGCGGGCGGGTGGAATTGCGCGGCTTCGGCGCGTTCTCCGTGCGCAAGCGCGACGCCCGTACGGGACGCAATCCGCGCACGGGCGATACGGTGAAGGTGGAAGCCAAGCGCGTGCCCTTCTTCAAGCCTGGCAAGGAGCTGCGGCTTAAAGTGAATGGCGGCGAAGAGCCGTAAGGCGGCGGGCCGCTAAGGCTGCCCGCGCATCTTGTCCCATTCTTCCAATTGCGGGCGCATCTCCTCGGGCCAATCCTCGGCGTCCTGGATCTGGCGCACCTCGATCATTTCATTATCGGCGCCAGGACAGCGCGCGGCCCATGCAATGGCCTCTTCGCGCGAAGCGACCTCGATAATCCAAAAGCCGCCGAGAACTTCCTTTGCTTCGGCAAACGGACCGTCCGTGATTGTCGGCTTGCGGTTCTTGAAAGAGATGCGCGCGCCCATCGAGGGCGGATGCAGCCCCTCGCCCGCGCGCAAAATGCCGGCTTCGGAAAGCGAACGATTATAAGCCATCATGGCTTCGAGCGCGGCCATGTCCTCGGGCATTGTTCCCGGTTCGGCCGTCTCATAGCCCTTCGGGATCATCAGCAGCATAAATCGCATCTTCGCCTCCATTGGCGCACCTAAACGGCGCCTCTAGCAAAGACGGCGGCCGCAATGACGATCCTACAATTTAGCAAGGCGGTTGACGTTCCGCGCTGATTACCGCCTCCTGAAGGCTAGATTCGGGAGCATCACCATGTCCATCGTCAGCGAATTCAAAGAGTTTGCACTCAAAGGCAATGTCGTCGATCTCGCAGTTGGCGTGATCATCGGCGCCGCCTTCAACGGCATCGTCCAATCCCTGGTGAATGATGTCGTGATGCCGCCCATTGGCATGGCCATGGGAGGCATGGATTTTTCCGAGCTCGAATGGGTGCTCCAACCGGCGCAAGTGGTCGATGGTGAGGAAGTCGCCGCCGTCACGATCGGCTATGGCAAGTTCATCAATGCGGTGATCAGCTTCGCTATCGTCGCGTGGGTGCTGTTCCTTGTGATCAAGGGCATGAACAGCATGAAGCGCAAAGAAGAAGCCAAACCAGAGCCGACGCCCGCGACGCCGGAAGACGTCAAACTGCTGGGCGAAATCCGCGACCTGCTGAAGGCGAAATAAGACCGCAGCTTTAATTGTGACGGCCGCGTTTTCCGCGCCTACATACGACGCATGGCGGAAGCGAAAATCTGCGGACTGACGAATGTCGACGGGCTCGATGCGGCTCTGGCCGGCGGGGCGCGCTATGTCGGGCTGGTGTTCTTCCCGCGCAGCCCCCGGCACGTGGCTATGTCGCATGCCGCGGCGCTGGCCAAGCGCGCCCGTGGGCGAGCCGAGATCGTGGCGGTTACGGTCGATGCGGACGACGAATTCCTGGCCGAGATCGCCGAACGCGTGGCGCCGGACTGGGTCCAGGCGCATGGGCGCGAGAGCCCGGCCCGCACAGCCCAGATGCGCAGCTTCGCTGGGCGGGGCGTCGTCAAGGCGCTCGGGGTGGCGACGGCCGAGGATTTCGCCCAGGTCCAGGCCTTTGAGGGGGCTGCGGACATGATCTTGTTCGACGCCAAGCCCCCGCCAGGGGGGCTCCCGGGCGGCAACGCCATGGCCTTCGATTGGGCTATGCTGGCGGGACGGCGCGTCGCCCGGCCCTGGTTCCTCTCCGGGGGCCTCAGCCCGGAGAACGTTGCGGAGGCGATCTCTGCATCCGGGGCGGCCCTGGTGGACGTCTCCTCTGGCGTTGAGCGCGCCCCCGGCCTAAAGGACGCGGGCAAAATCACCCAATTCCTGGCCGCGGCCCGCGGCTGACGAGATACGACGCCCTGATGGACGCGCGCCGCAACTGGCAAGACCTACCCGACGCCCAAGGCCGCTTCGGCAAATTTGGCGGGCGTTTCGTCGCCGAGACGCTGATGCCGCTCGTGCTCGACCTGGAGCGCGAGTATCGCGCCGCTCAGGCCGACCCGGCGTTCGCGGCGACGATGGACGATTTCTGGACCCATTATGTGGGCCGTCCTTCGCCGCTCTATTTCGCCGAACGCCTCACCGAGCATTTTGGCGGGGCCAAGATCTACTTCAAACGCGACGAGCTCAATCATACCGGCGCACACAAGATCAATAATTGCCTCGGGCAAGTGCTGCTGGCGCTGCGCATGGGCAAGACGCGCATCATCGCCGAAACCGGCGCCGGCCAGCATGGCGTGGCGACGGCGACCGTTTGCGCGCGTTTAGGTTTGCCCTGCGTCGTGTTCATGGGCGCGACGGATGTGGAGCGGCAGAAGCCCAACGTGTTCCGCATGAAGCTGCTGGGCGCGGAAGTGCGCCCGGTGACGAGCGGCGCGGCGACGCTGAAAGACGCCATGAACGAAGCGCTGCGCGATTGGGTCACCAATGTGCACGACACTTTCTATTGCATCGGCACCGCCGCAGGTCCGCATCCCTATCCGGAACTGGTGCGTGACTTCCAAAGCATTATCGGCCGCGAAGCGCGCGCGCAGATCTTGGAGCGTGAAGGCCGCCTGCCCGATGCGGTGATGGCGTGCATCGGCGGCGGCTCGAATGCGATTGGGCTGTTTCATCCGTTCTTGGACGATGAAGATGTGAAGTTGTACGGCGTCGAGGCGGCGGGCCACGGCATCGACGAACGCTTCGAGCATAGCGCGGCGATCAATGGCGGACGCCCCGGCGTGCTGCACGGCAACCGCACTTATCTCTTGCAAAACGAAGACGGCCAGATCCTCGAAGGCCACTCGATCAGCGCCGGCTTGGATTATCCCGGTGTTGGCCCCGAGCATTCGTATCTCGCCGACATTGGCCGCGCGAAATATCTCGCCGCGACCGATGAGGAGGCGCTGGCGGCGTTTCAGCTTTGCGCGAAGCTTGAAGGCATTTTGCCGGCGCTGGAGCCGAGCCATGCGCTCGCACGCGTGGGCGACATCGCCAAGGAGATCGGCAAGGACGGGCTCATCATCATGAACCTGTGCGGACGCGGCGATAAGGACGTGTTCACCGTGGCCGATGCGCTTGGAGTGAAGCTGTGAGGGCGGCGCTTTTGGCTTGCGCGCTGCTTTGGGCTCAATGCGCATTCGCGCGAGCAGATACGACACTCGTATTCGAGGGTGAAGACGTGGCGCACCCGGTTCGTTTGGACATCGCGGGCCGAACCGCCGAATGCAACTATCGCACTCAGCCTCGAGAGCAGTGCGTTATAATTGAAGAGGCCCGTCAAGACGCTGTGTTGAACACGCTTTTGCAACGTCTTCACGCCGATGGCTGGCAATCGACACCGCCCTCGCCAGTCGGCACGTGGACCACCCTCGTGAGATCCGACATGCCCCAATGCCCCGACCGACTTCAGTATCGGCGCGGAGACCCTCAACGGGGAGACCTACCCCTAACGCCGGTCGGTGAAATCCTGTACATTTTTCGCTACGAGCAAGGCCGTCGCTGCGATCTGGATGAATTTGATCTGCCGGCGAATATGGCGAGAGTTCCGAGACGCCAACAATGACTTCCCGTCTCTCCATCCGCTTCGCATCGCTGAAACGCGAAGGACGCGCGCCTCTCCCCCTCCTCCGCGAGGGAGGAGGGGACGCCTCTGCTTGGAGCGATGAGCTATGACGACCTACGAAGGCTCCTGCCATTGCGGCGCAGTAAAGATCAGCTTCGAAGGCGAGATCGACACAGCCATGGTGTGCAATTGCTCGCATTGCCGCCGCAAAGGCTACATGCTGACTTTCATGCCTGCGGACGCGCTAAAAGTTGAATCGGCGGACGGCGCGCTCTCCAGCTACAAATTCCATAAGAAGGTGATCGACCACACGTTCTGCAAAACGTGCGGATGCGCCACGCATGGCTGGGGCGAGATGAACGGAAACAAGATGGCGGCAGTGAATTTGCGCTGCATTCCCGCCCTCGATATCGACGCCATCGCGATTCAAAAGGTGGACGGGGCAAGTTTTTGAGCGAACGTCTTTCCACACGCTTCGCCGCACTGAAACGCGAAGGCCGCGCCGGCCTTGTCGCGTACATCATGGCGAGCGATCCCGATCACGAAACCTGCTTTGAAATTCTCAAAGGTCTGCCCGCCGCGGGCGCCGACGTGATCGAGCTTGGCTTTCCCTTCACCGATCCGATGGCCGACGGCCCGAGCATTCAAAAAGCCGCGCAGCGTGCGCTGAAAGCAGGCGGCAGCTTGGGCAAGACGCTCGACCTCGCGCGCCGTTTCCGTGAGACCGACAAAGACACGCCGCTCGTTCTGATGGGCTACGCCAATCCCGTCGAGCAGATGACGCATGGCGTGTTCGCGGAAGAAATGGCGAAGGCCGGCGCCGATGGCGTCATCCTTGTGGATCTGCCGCCGGAGGAAGATGGCGATCTGCGCGCCGCCTTCGCGCCGCACGGGCTCTCCATTATTCGCCTGGCCACGCCAACCACCGACGATAAGCGGTTAACCAAGGTGCTCGAAGGCGCCTCGGGTTTTCTGTATTATGTGTCCGTTGCCGGGGTGACCGGCGCGAAATCCGCCAAAACAGACAGCGTCTCATCCGCCATGCAGCGCTTCAAACGCGCCACCCCCCTTCCTGTCGCCGTAGGCTTCGGCGTCCGCGAGCCGCAAGCCGCCGCCGAAATCGCGCGTCTTGCCGACGCGGTCGTGGTTGGTTCTGCTTTCGTTGACGAGATTTCCGCAGGCGCGGGGCCGGAAGCGCCCGGCCGCGTCTTGCATAAGGTGAAGCTTCTGAGCGAAGCTGTAAGGACTGCGCGAGCAACGGAAGGGATGCGCGCATGAATTGGCTGTCGAATTTCGCGCGGCCCGGACTCAAGAAGAAGCCCGAGGAAGATAAGCGCGATACGCCCGATAATCTTTGGGTGAAGGATCCGCTTTCGGGCGAATTGATCTACCGCACCGATCTGGAAGCGGCGCATTGGGTGATGCCGTCAGGCTTCCATATGCGCATCGGTCCGGATGCGCGTTTCAAGCAGATGTTCGACGATGCGGCGTGGCAGAAACTGACGCTGCCGAAAGTCGCGACCGATCCGCTGAAGTTCAAGGACGACAAGAAGTACGTCGACCGCCTGAAGGGCGCGCGCCTCAAGGTTGGCCGCGACGATTGCATGGCCGCCGGCTATGGCCGCATCGGCGGCGCGCCGACAGTGGTTCTGGTACAAGATTTCGAATTCATGGGCGGCTCGCTCGGCATGGCCGCCGGCGAAGCCTTCGTTGCGGCGGCGGAAGCGGCGCTGCGGCGTAAGGCGGCGATGATCGTGGTGACGTCTTCGGGCGGCGCGCGCATGCAGGAGGGCATCCTCTCGCTGATGCAGATGCCGCGCACGACGCTGGCGATCCAATCGCTGCACGAAGCCGGCCTGCCCTACATTGTCGTGCTCGCCGATCCGACCACGGGCGGCGTGACCGCGAGCTACGCAATGCTGGGCGACATTCATATCGCCGAGCCGGGCGCGTTGATCGGCTTCGCCGGACCGCGCGTGATCGAAAACACGATCCGCCAGAAGTTGCCGGAAGGCTTCCAGCGTTCGGAATATCTGCTCGATAAGGGCATGGTCGACATGGTGGTGGACCGCCGCGAGCTGAAAGCCACGGTTTCGACGCTGCTCTCCGTGCTGATGCACAAGAGCGCGGCGGCGCAGAGCGGCGCAAGCGATGTGGAGCCGGAAGAAGAAGCCGCGCCGGAAACGCCCGCGCCCGCCAAGCGCAAGACGGCGAAGCCGGCGCGCGCCAAGGCGGCGGAATAATTGCGCGACGCGGCGCGCGAGCGCTTCGAAGCCCTGTTCGGCCCTGAGTTCGGTCACGGCAAAGCGTTCGATCTCGCGCGGCTGCGCGCGGCGCTTAGCACGCTCGGCAATCCGCAGAACAAGCTCCCGCCTGTTATCCATGTCGCCGGCACGAACGGCAAAGGCTCGACCATCGCCTTCATGCGCGCCATCGCGGAAGCGGCGGGCCTCAGCTTACACGCCTTCACTAAGCCGCATCTGTTTTCGCTGAACGAACGCTTCGTCGTTGCGGGCAAGACTGCGAACGATGCGGCGTTGATCGACGCTGCTGAGCGCATTGCGCGCATTGATTCTGCGCTCACGCAATTCGATGCGCAGGTCGCGGCGGCGTTTCTGCTTTTCGCTGAAACGCCTGCCGACCTGGTTCTGCTCGAAACCGGCATGGGTGGACGCGACGATTCCACCAATGTGATCGCAGCGCCCGCGGCCGCCATCATCACACCGATTGGCTTGGACCATCAGGACGCTTTAGGCGCGACATTGACGGAAATCGCCGCGCACAAGGCCGGCATTCTCAAACCTAATGCGCCCGTAGTGATCGCGTGCCAGCCGCCGGAGGCGATGGCGGTGCTCGAGGCGCGCGCCGAAGAGATCGGCGCGCCGCTGTTCCGTTGCGGCGTCGAATGGGATGCGTTCGAAAGCAAAGGGCGGCTCGTTGTTCAAACGGAGACGCGCGCGCTCGATTTGCCCCTGCCCGCTTTGCATGGCGCGCATCAGATCGACAATGCCGGCCTGGCGTGCGCGGCGTTTCTGGCGCCGGGGCCGTTCAATCTGGCGGACGATGCGTTTGCGGATGGTGTGTCGCGCGCGCGCTGGGCGGCGCGTTTGCAGCCGCTGACACGCGGCAGTTTGAGCGCGCCGATCCGCGCCATGGGCGGCGAGCTGTGGGTCGATGGCGGGCACAATGCACACGCCGCGCAAGCGCTGGCGCGCGCATTGAACGACATGAAAGCGCGGCGCGGCGGCGCGAACGTCGCCATTGTCGGCCTGCGTCAACGCAAGGATGCGGCGGCGTTCATTGCCGAAATCGCGCGCGGCGTGGATCACATTATCGCCGCGCCGTTAGCCGAAGCGCACATCGCGCCGGAAGACATCGCGGCGCTTGCACGCAAGCATGACGTCAGCGCCGCAATAGCGCCAACGCTTGGCGCCGCCATGCAAAGCGCGGCGCAGTTTCCCGCGCCGCGCGTGTTGATCTGTGGATCGTTGCTGATCGCCGCCGAAGCGCTGGCGGCGGAGACCGCTTAGACGGCCTCGTTCAGCCACTCGACGATCTTCGATTTCGGCATCGCGCCGACCTTGGTGGCGGCGACCTTGCCGTCCTTGAACACCATCAGGGTCGGGATGCCGCGCACGCCGTAGCGGCCGGGCGTCATCGGGTTTTCGTCGATGTTCAGCTTGGCCACGGTAACGCGATCGCCCATTTCGTTGGCGATCTCTTCCAGCGCCGGGCCGATCTGCTTACACGGACCGCACCATTCCGCCCAGAAATCCACAAGCACTGGCGTGCCGGACTTCAGCACATCGGCTTCGAAACTATCGTCCGAGATCTTGGTGGTGGCCACGTGGCATCTCCTCACGCATTGGATTGTGGGGCCGATTTAGGTGGGAATGGCGCCGGTTTCAACCTTGCGCCCATTGCGCCAGCGCATCGTCCAATTGGCGATCGGAGAGCGGCGTCAGGCGGGGCGCCTCTGTCCACAGCAGCGCGCAGGAAACGGCCCGCCCGGGAAAAATGTTGCGCAGCACTTCGCGATAGAGCGCCATCTGCAAAACATATGCGGCGGGCGCTTGCTCGGCCTCCAGCGGCGCGGGACGATCCGTCTTGAAATCGAGCACCATGACGCGCGTCTCATCGACGGCGAGGCGATCGACGATGCCGCGCACGGCCCGCCCCGCGGCGGCGCCGATAATGGGGGTTTCGCCCCGGCTTGCCGGGCCGAACAAGGACGCAAAACGTACATCTTCAATGACGCGCAGCGCCTCGCCGGCCAGCGTTTCGGCTTCGTCCGCATCGACCGATTGGCGCAGCAGCCAATTGCGCGCGGCCTCGGCGCGCGCTTCGGCCGCCACATCGGGCAAACGCTGCAACAGCCCGTGGATCAGCCGCCCGCGACGGAAGCGCTTTTGCCCGTCGCCGCGTGGCGAAAACAATAAAGGATCGGCATGCGCGGCGCGTGACGGCGCTGCGCTGCGCAATGGCGCGCCTGGCGTGACGGGCGCCGACGCCCAGGCAGGCGCGCGCACGCGTTCGATGACGGGCGGCGTCAGCGCTTCGGCCGTTGCCGAGCTTCCCAGACGCAAGCCCTCACCCGCCGGCGTATCACATGCCTCGGCGCCAAGCGTGCGGAGGGCATCTTCTGTCGCCGCGCGCCAGCTCACTTCGGATTCGCCAGCGGTTGAACCGCCATATTGCACGCCGCAAACAATCAGGCGGTCACGCGCGCGCGTCATCGCCACATAGAGCAAGCGCCAATGTTCGGAGAGCATGCGCGCTTCGTGCGCGGCGCGTGCGGCGGAGACTGCGGAATCGTCCTCCTTGCTGCGGAACGAAACGTATGGCTCGCCCGCATCGTCGAACATCAGGCCGTCATCGGGCTTGTCGCTCACATCGCCGGTGCTGTCCGGTAGAATGACCACCGGCGCTTCGAGCCCCTTGGCGCCATGCACCGTCATCACCCGCACGGCGCCGGTTTCGGCTTCCAATTCGCGCTTTACCTGCCCTGCATCGACTTCAATCTCATAGAGAAAGCGCTGCAAGGAAGCGGCGGCATGGGTCGAAGGCTTAAGCGCGCGCTGCAGCAATTCTTCAAGCGGGTCGCGCGCCTCGAGCCCCAGCCGCGTCAGCACGCGCCGCCATCCGGCAACGCCGTCATGCACGCCTTCCAGCGCCCAGGCGAGGAAGGAAAAAGGATCGCCGCCGCGCCGCGCGATCAATTCGGCAATGAAGCTCTGTGCATGCGCATACTTTTTGTCAGTGCTGGCGTTGAGGCGATCCAGCAAGGTCTCGCCCTTGTCGCGCCCATAAGCGAGCGGAAACAGATCGTTGTCATCATCGTCGAGATCGCACCACGGCCCCTTGAGCACGCACGCAAGCGAGAGATCATCCGCCGGATCGAGCGCCACGCGCATCAAGGCAAGGCAATCTTCAACCGCGAGTTCGTCGCGCAACGTCATGCGATCGGCGCCCGCAACCGGCAGCCCCTCGCGCTTGAACGCCTTGATCAGTTCGCGGAACAGCGGCCCACGCGTACGCACCAACGCCAGCACATCGCCCGCATGCATGGCGCGCTGGACGCCCTTGTCCCAGACCGCCTCGCGCGCATTGATCATAGCTTTGATGCGCTCGGCGATTTGCTTTGCCAGGACGGCGTGCACGGTCGCGCCATATTCGACATCCATGGGCGCATCCCATGGGCCGCCTTGATCCGCCTGGGGCCGCTGCACAAACGGCCAAACCTCGACGCTCCCATGCTCGTTCGCGCGCGCGGCCAGGTGCTCGATGACATCATGGCGCCCCGGCGCGGCGGCAATGAGCGGGCGCGCCGCAAATACTGCATCGACGGCTTGCAACACTTCCGGCGTGGTGCGGAACGAGGTGAGCAAATCGGGCGCGGAAAAGATTTGCTTGGCCCGCCGTGCACGTTTTTCAAGCGCCTGGCTTTCGCTGAGAAACCGCGCTGGATCGGCGCCCTGAAAGCCGTAAATGCTTTGCTTGGGATCGCCGACCGCGAAGATCGTGCGCAGCTTTGCGCGCGCGCCGGCGCCAGAAAAAAACTCTTCCTGCAATGGCGCGATCAGATCCCATTGCGCGGGGCTTGTGTCCTGGCCCTCATCGATCAGGATGTGATCGAGCCCGCCATCAAGCTTGTACAGCACCCAAGGCGCCGCATCGGAGCGGTGCAGCAAGGCCTGGGCATGTTCAATCAGATCCTCGAAATCCAATACGCCGCCGCGATGCTTGGCCGCTCCATAGGCTTGGTCGAGCTTCAGCGCGAGCGCCAGCGCGGCGGCGGCGTCCTCGGCGCGCTCGATAGCGTTGAACGTGTCACGCGCCTCGCAGACATTGTCGGCGAAGCGCGTGAGCAATTGCTCAATCATGGGATGCGCCGTTTTCGTCGCTTTGGTCGCGAAGGCGCTGCGCGGATCGCCGTCCGTTTTGAACGCGAACGCGAAACACGCCGCAAAAATGTCTTCGCCGCGATCCACACAATCGAGCACATTCTGCAGACGCTCCGCGCCTTTCTGATCGTTGGCGCTGCCTTCCCGCAATTGCGCAGCCGCGCCGCGCAAACCGTCCCAATCCTGCCTTGCAATGAAATCGCGCGCGAAATCCTCGGCGCTCTGGCGGACGCCGTGACGGTTTTTAATCGCCGCATCCGCGAACACCGCATTGTCATGTTTCAATGCATAGCGGTGAAAATCGGCGCGCCGCAGCGCCAGCCGGTCGAGCAGACGCTCCAACGCCTCGCCATGCAGGCGCGTGGCGAAACGGCGGAACGCATGCACCGGCGCATCGGGCGCGAGCGCGGCATCAGCGCGGGCTTGGGCAAGCAAGGCGGCGGCGCGGGCTTCGTCAGCAATGTCAAAGCCGGGCGGCACGCCGGCTTCAAGTGGAAACCGCGCCAGCAGCCTTTCGCAAAACGCATGGATGGTCTGGATTTTCAGACCACCGGGCGATTCAAGCGCTCGCGCGAACAATTCGCGCGCACGGCTGAAATTCGCACCGGGCGCGCCCAGCTTTTCAAGGTCGTCGGCCAGCGTTGCATCGTCGGCGACGCACCATTTGCCGAGGCGCTCAAACAGGCGCCGCTGCATCTCCGCGGCGGCGGCCTTTGTATAAGTGATGCACAAAAAGGCCGATGGCTCCGAGCCTTCAAGCAATAGCCGCGCGATGCGATCGACCAGAACCTTGGTTTTGCCGGAGCCGGCATTGGCCGTGACGAACACCGAGCGCATCGGATCGGCGGCGATGCGCTGGCTTTCATAGGCCTGACGGAGCGCGCGTGAACTCATTCATCGCCCTCCGCATCGGCCCATTCCTTGCGGCGCGCGAGGTGGTCGTATTCGGTGTAGGGCTTGATGAATTGCACGCGCGGCTTGGACAAAAACGGCTGGTCCGCTTCGGCATAGCGCTGCAGCAGGCCGCGTAATGCGGAGAGCGCCTTTTCCCCTTCCGCATCGGCGTCCAGCGCAAGCGGCTTCGGTGCGGGATCGGCATTGCCGAAGCGCCAATAAGACAGCTCGGTAGCGATGGCGGCGGGCACGTCTTTGAATGCGCCCCGCCGCAGCATCGCCGCTTCGAGTGACAATTGCGGCGCGAGGCCGGACTCGACCTGCCCCTTCGTGGCGGGCGCGCCGGTTTTGAAATCGAAAATACCGGCATGCCCTTCGGCGATCTCGATACGGTCCGCCACGCCGGAAAGCTGCACGCCTTCGACATCCATCACGCCTTTGCGTTCGCGATAGACTTCCACGCCAAGCGCGCGGCGTTCTGCGAACCAGCGCAGCAAGACTTCAACGGAAATTGCAAGGCGCGCGCGCTCGGCGGCGCGGCGTTCGGGCGGGATGCCATTGCGGCGTAATTCTTCGTCGAGCAAGTCGAGCAGCAACGCGGAATCCGCGCCGTCTTCGAAGCGCTCAATGGCGCGGTGCACGGCGGTGCCGCGCTCTTGCGGGCCAGGCGGGGCGCCGATCGGCTTGAGAGACTCAAGCCCAAGGATGCGGCGCGCGTAAACCGCGTAAGGATCGCGGATCAGCGTTTCGACCTGTGTGACGCTGATCCGTTTGATGCGTTCGTTGGCGGGCGGCTTGGGGCGCGGCACGCGCGGGCTGCGTTGCGTTTCCGGCGCGTGCAGCGCCTGCGCCCAAGAGAGCACTTCCGGCGCGCCTTGCAATTCCGCCTTAGCGCCTTCGGCCAGTGTTTTAAGCCGCCACAACCAGCGCGATGCGAGTGTCGGCGAGCCTTCACGGCGCAAAGCGCGCGTCATCACCACTTCGGACGCGCTGGCGAGTTGTGCGAAATCGTGCGCGGCAAGACCGATGCGCTGATCGACTGACGGCAGACCGAGCGTGTCGCGCATGGTGCGCGATAAAAACGGATCGTCGCCGGGCGCGGCCGGCCATACGCCTTCATTGAGGCTGCCGAGGATCATGAGATCGCGCCGCTGCAAGCGTGCTTCGAGCGGGCCCCAGATGGCGATGCGCGGATCGCCGCCGCGTGGAGGCGGCGCCTCGCGCGCATTGAGCAACTCCATCAGCACGCGCGGCGCGACCCAAGGCGGCATGGGCCCCAATTCTGCGCCGTGTTCGATGGCTTCGCGGAGCAGCCCCGCTGCGTTCTCACCGTCCGCCTCGCGCCAAACGCCGCCCTTCGTGGCGGCTTCAGCGGCTTGCGTCAGTGCATCGGCAAAGTCCGCGAGACTGGCCTGCGCTTGCGTCATCAACGCCGTGAGCGGCGTGAGCGCGGCTTCAATGCTTTCGGCAATCGCGCGCGCCTGCGGCTGCTTCTCCAGATCTTCGAGCTTGATCAGCTCTTGCAGCGAATTGTGCCGGCGCGGCCCGCGCAGCACCTTGTGTTCAAGCCGCGCCAACGTGCGCGTATCGTCAGCAATGGTGACGCGAGGATGCTTTAGCAAAGCCGCGAGCGCGACCGGTTCGCTTTCGTCGCGCGCGAGCTCGCACAAAAGCGCGATCAACGAACCCGCTTCGGTTTCGCGCAACGGCATGCCGTGCGAGATCACAGGCTCGATCGTCCAGCGCGCCAGCTTCGCCTCCACGCGGCGCGCAAGGCCGACATCGGGCGTCACCAGCGCCGCCGTGCGGCCCGGCGTTTCCAGCGCTTCGCGCAACAGAAGCGCGATGGCCCCAGCTTCCTCCTCTTCGGTCGCCGCTTCCAGCAGCCGCACGCCCGCCGCGCCCGAAGCGACAAAATCCGCGCCGCCCGCCGCTTGCAGACGGGCGAGCCAGTCCGCGGTTTTTTCCGGCGGCGCCAGCGCCTCGCGCAACAACATCCGCCGCGCGCGCCCGCGCGTATCTTCCCCGCCGAACGAGCGCGTCTCGCTGCGATCAACGCCGAGCGCGGTCAGCGTTTCTTTCAGCGCAAATTGCGGATGCTGATCGCGCACCGCATCCCAGGCGCCGTCATCGAGATCGAAATCAAGGCCCGGCAAAACCACAACGCCGCGCGGCAAGCGCGACACCGCGCGCATCAAAACGCGCGTGGCGTAGATCGACCCCGTGGACCCGGCGATGATGATGGGACGATCCGGCGGATTGGCTTCCCACTCCCGCGCCAGCGCGATCAGCAGCGCGGCGCGGCGCGCGCCCGGATCGGCAAGGCCATCGGCCTTCAAACGCTCGGGCCAATAGCGCGCGATGATCTCCAAGAATTGCGCGCTCGCTTCCCAATGACGTGCGAGTTCAGCTTGCTCGACCAAGCTGCGCAGCCGTTCCCAATGCACGCGCTCCACCGCGGCGGCGCTTTCCATCAGTTTGCGCAATTCATCGGCCAGCGCGAGCGCACGCGCGGGATCTTCCACCCCGCCCTCGGCCTTCGTGCGCCTGCGGATCAGCGCCGCCAATTCCATGCGCTGACGCGTGGCGTCGATCGCGGGCGGCGTTTCCAGATCGAGCGGGCTCGCGCCCCAGACATCGGGATCGTCGTCGAGCGCGGGATCGCCGAGCGGGCGGATCGCCGGCAGAAGCGCGGCGCCGCCAAGCCGCTTGGCGAAGGCATCCATCAGCCCGCGCGCGGCGCGACGGTTCGGCAAGAGCACAAGCGCATCGGACAGCGCGAACGGATTTTCCGGCGCATAGAGCGCGCCAGTCATCGCATCCGCGAGTTCATCGAGGAAAGCCGCCGAGGCCGGCGCAGCGAGCACGCGCGGCGCCGGGCCGTCAAACAGCCCCGCCTTCATCACGCCGCCGTCGCGAGCCGCGCTTCAGCCTGCTCGCGCGAAACCGGATCGCCGACATGCATCCAGAAACCGCCGAGCGGCCCGCCATAAAGGCGCCCTTCTTTCTGCAATCGCCGCCAAATGCGCATGAACGAAAACGGCTCCAGCGGTTCAGGATCGACAATGGCGGGATCGACGATCTGCGCGCCCATATAGGCCCAAGGGCTGTGCGGCATGTTATCGCGAAACATCAGCGCGCCATCTTCGCCCATGAAGAAATCGCCATCGGCTTCATAGCCAAGCTGCGCATCCATCGCCGCCAGCATCAGCCGCGCGCCCATACGCGAAGGATCAAATCCACGCGCCAGCCGCGCAATGGCCGAACCGCTCGGCTCGTCCCACACGGAATCGATATTGCAAATAACGATTGGATCGTCGCCAAGCAGCGGTCGCGCCTGCTTCAAACCACCACCGGTTTCCATCAAACGCGCGCGCTCATCGGAAATGACAATCTCGATGTCGGTGCGGCGTTTTAAATGCGCTTCCAGCAGGTCGGCGAAGGCGTGCACATTGACCACAGCGCGCTTCACGTCGGCATCGACCAGACGGTCGAGCACATGATCGATCAGCACGCGGCCGCGCACGCTGACCAGCGCCTTGGGCCTATCGTTCGTCAGCGGACGCATGCGCGTGCCAAGACCGGCGGCGAGCACCATGGCTGTTTCCGGCGTCGTCGTCATGCGGCGCGCTCCACATAGGGCCGCGCGACCTCGCTCACGAATGCCGATGCGTCGGCAAGCGCGGGATGCTCAAGCGTGGCCGCGAGATGGCCCCACATGCGCGGCATGAAGGAAAGATAGCGCTCCTTGCCGTCGCGCCCCGCAAGGCGCGCGAAGATGCCGAGGATACGCATGGAATTGAGCGCGCCGAGCACGGCGAGTTCACGGCGGAATTCGGCTTCGCCAGCGCCCGTGGTTTCGAGATAGGTGCGGATGGCGGCTTCTTGCGCGGCCGGGCTCACATCGCGGCGCGCGTCGTGCAGCAGCATGGAAAAATCCCATGCGCGCCAGCCGCGCAACGCATCCTGGAAATCCAGCAGGCCAACGCGCTTGAGCCCTTCGCGCTCGGGCAGCCAAAGCAAATTCTCGGCGTGATAATCGCGGATCGTGAAGGCGCGCTGGAACCCCAGCGCCTTGACGATCAACGCATCGCGGATTTTTTCCCAGCGCGCGCGGGCGGCGTCGTCAATGCGCACGTCGGCGGCGCGCGGCAGCCATTCGACGAACAAATCGGCGTTCACCTCAAGCGCAAGCGCGTCATAATCCAGCAGCGGCCATATCGCGCCAGCTTTGCCGCTCAGCTGTTTTGGGGGCTCGCTAGCGTGCACATGCGCGAGCACGCGCGCGGCTTCCTCGTAGAGCGTGACTTCATCAGCCCCTCCGGGAATGACATTGGCGAACAGGCCATCGCCCAGATCCTCGATGACCGCATAGCCGGCGTCGCAATCGGCGCCGTAAATTTCGGGCGAAGCCAGCCCCAAGGTTTCGAGATAGCCGGCAATGGCGATGAACGCCTCCACACGCGACGCCGCCAGGCGCGACGTCGCGTTCCATCCCATCGTGCGGCGTTCAGCGGGCGTCGCGCCCGGCGGGCACGGCGCGCTCTCGGCGCTCTTGGGCGCGTCCATCAGAATGGCGCGGCGATCCCCGAGCCGCAGCCGTTCATAGCGGCGCGTGGAGGCATCGCCCGCCAAGGGCGCGCGCTCAGCGGCGTCAAAGCCGGTTTCGTGAAGCAGGCGTCCCAGCGCCTCAGAGCGAGTCAAGCTTGGCTCTCCATGCGCCGCGTGCGGCGAGCGATGCGCGCCGCCCATCGGCTGCCGGCGTCAATTCAACTTCCAGCCTGTCCTCGGGCAGCAGGCCACGCTGCCCCCACTCGCCGAGCCGTTCCGGCCACTCGATCAGGCAGGCCGATATGGGCAGAGCGTCCTCCAAGCCCAGCTCCCAGGCTTCATCGGGCGATTTCAAGCGATAAAGATCGCAATGCCAAAGCTCGCCCTTCTCTCCAGGATAGGTCTGAACCAAGGTGTAAGTGGGGCTGGGCGCTTCCTCATCGCCACCGGTCCAGGCGGCAATCGCCCCGCGCGCCAGCGTCGTCTTTCCGGCCCCAAGCCCGCCTGACAGGCAAACCGCCTCTCCAGCTTGCAAAACAGCGCCCAGGCGATGGCCGAGCGCAAGCGTCGCCGCCGCGTCGGGCAACGCAATTTCACGCGAATCAACAAGGGCCTGTGCACGCATGGGGCGAGATGCTGGCCCAGCGCAGGCGCGGCATCAAGGCCCGCTTGCGCACAAGCGCCGTTGCCGCCAAACACTGCTCTGAACATGAATACAAACGCCATCAACCGCGTCATCATCATCGGCGCCGGCCAAGCCGGCGGCGAGACCGCGCAACGTCTCCGCCAGGGCGGCTTCAAGGGTGAGATCACCCTGATCGGCGAGGAAGCGTTCCCGCCCTATCAGCGCCCGCCGCTTTCGAAAAAATACCTCGCCGGCAAGGTGGACATGGACCGCCTCCTTCTGCGTCCGGCCAGCGTCTATGCCGAGGAAAACATCTCGCTGCTGCGCGACACCCGCGCGGTGTGGATCGACCGCGCCAGCAAACGCGTGCGCCTCGAAGGCGGGCGCGAGCTTTCCTATGACGCGCTCGTTCTGGCGACAGGCGCCAAGCCGCGCGCGCTGAAGCTTGCGGGCGCCGATCTCGCCGGCGTGCACCTCTTCCGCACCGCCGCCGACGTGGACGCGATGAAGGCGGCGTTCGTGCCTGGCGCCAGGCTCGTGGTGATCGGCGCGGGCTATATCGGGCTCGAAGGCGCCGCGGTCGCGCGTGAGATGGGCCTTGAGGTTACGGTGATCGAAACCGCCGTCCGACCGCTGGCGCGCGTCACCAGCCCAGAGGTCGCGGGCTTTTTCCTCGACGAGCATACGCGGCAAGGCGTGCGCTTCATGCTCGGCGGTCAACCGGCGCTGATCAAGGGCGAGGCCCGCGTTACCGGCGTGAGCCTCATGAACGGCACGGAAATCCCCGCCGACATCGTCATCACCGGGATTGGCGTCACGCCGGAAACCACGCTGGCGGAGCATTGCGGGCTGAAGGTCGAAAACGGCATCGTCACGGACGAAAACTGCCGCACGGAAGATCCCGCCATTTACGCCATTGGCGACTGCGCCAACCGGCCGATCGCCCATTATGGCGGCCGCCAGTGCCGGCTCGAGAGCGTGCATAACGCCGTTGAAGGCGCAAAACTGACCGCCGCAGCCATTTTGGGCCAGAAAGCGGCGACAGAAACGCCTTGGTTCTGGTCAGATCAATACGATCTGAAGTTACAGATTGCGGGTCTGTTCAATGATTACGATCATGTCGTGTTTCGCGGCGCCATGAGCGAGCGCTCGTTCGCGGCGTTCTATTATAAGGATGGACGACTGATCGCTGTCGACGCCATCAATAAGCCCGGAGAATTCCTCGGCGTGAAAGCGCTGATCCATAAAGGGCTCAATGTGCCGCCGGATGTTATTTCCGACGAATCCCGCACGATGAAGGAAATTGTAGCCGCAGCCGGCTGACACACGAAGGACGCTATGCCGAAAGTCACTTATATCGAGAGCTCAGGCACAGAGCACGTTGTCGATGCGCCTGTGGGGCAAACGGTGATGGAAGCGGCAGTGAAAAACGCCGTTCCAGGCATCGACGCCGATTGCGGCGGCGCCTGCGCCTGCGCAACCTGCCATGTCTATGTCGATCAAGCTTGGGCCGAAAAAACCGGCGAAGCCTCCAGCATGGAAATGTCCATGCTCGATTTCGCAAACGAGGTGCAGGACACCTCGCGGCTCTCGTGCCAGATCAAGATCACGGAAGAATTGGACGGGCTCGTCATCCGGCTGCCGGATAGCCAGCACTAAAGCGCTGCGTCAGCCGCCAATATCGTTCCAGCGGCGCGGGTCCGATAACAAGCCACGCAGATAGGCGACATTCGCCGCCGCTTGCGCGGGCGGCAGGTCGACGCGCTGCAATTGCTCGGCCTCCTGGAAACGGCCTGTGAGCGCCAGCGCGATCGCAAGATTTTGCCGCGCCTGAGGGGGCGCATTCGGCAAGGCCGCCGCCTGACGCAAAATCGGTTCGGCTTCGCCGGGCTCGCCAGCCAAAATGTGTGAGACGCCAAGATTCGTCATGACGCCCGCCTCGCTGGGACTAAGCGCCAGCGCTTCCCGATAGGCTTGGCGCGCCTCATCATACCGCCCAAGCTGATCGAGCGCGGCGCCAAGCGCCGAACGCACGCGCCAATTCTCCGCATCCGCGGCGGCCACCATAGCCAGAGGACGCAACGCTTCCTGCGGGCGGCGCTGGGCAATCTGGGCCAAACCGTAGGTCGTCAGCAGACCGGAATCGTTCGGAAAACGGGCGAGCGCCTCGCCCGCGATCTGCGCCGCGCGATCGAACCGCGCGCCCCTGCGCAAGGCTTCGGCAAAGCTCTGCGCCGCCTCCAGGTCGTTCGGGAAGCTCTGATACTCGCCCGCCCAAAACGCCATTTGTGTCAGCATGTCCTGCTGAACGATCCGCTCCCGCGCTTCACGATCAACGGAACGGGCGGCCGGCGCCTCTGTTGACGCAGCATCTTCGCCATTCGACGTGGCGCAGGCCGCTAAGGCAGCGGCGGCAAGGAGGGCGGAGGTAAAGCGCAGCATGTTCGAATCGAAATTCGCTTTAACGCTGCGCTCACAAGCTCAACAAAACGCTAACAGGCGTTAAGAGGATGCCTATGGCCGATCTCCCCTACCTGCCGACAGGCGCCGCCAGCGCCGTTCCGATCTACATCCTGCGCACGAGCGAATGGGCGCAGTGGATCGAATCCCATGCGGGAGCGCTGGGGCGCCTCGCGGCCGTGCATGACTTCCAGGCGCAAAACGGACGCATCCTGTTGGCGCCGGCGACCGACGGTTCGATCGAACGCGTCTTGTTCGGGGTGGACGACAAAGCCAATGCGATGATGATCGGGGCTTTGGCGCAGCACCTGCCCGCGGGCGATTATCGCATCGCCTTCGCGCCGCGCGATTTTTCCCCGACCCTCATGGCGATCGCCTGGGGCCTCGGCGCCTACACATTCGATCGCTACAAAAAATCCAAACGCGGCGCCGCCCGGCTCTCGCCAAGCGAAGAAGCCGATATGATCGAGGCGTCACGCGTTGCCAGCGCGGCATGGCTTGTCCGCGACCTGGTCAATACGCCCGCCAACGATATGGGCCCCGAAGCGCTGCACGCGGCAGCCGAGACGGTCGCGCAAACATATGGGGCATCGTTCAACGCCATCGTCGGCGACGCCTTGCTGTCTGAAAACTACCCGCTGATCCATGCCGTTGGCCGCGCTGCCGCGCAGGCGCCGCGCTTGCTGCATTTGAGCTGGGGCGGCGCGCAGCTTCCGCGTCTCGCCATCGTCGGCAAGGGCGTGTGCTTCGATTCCGGCGGCCTCGACATCAAGCCATCAGCCGGCATGCGCATCATGAAAAAGGACATGGGCGGCGCCGCGCACGCGCTCGCGCTCGCGCAAATGGTGATGGATGCGCGCTTGCCGGTGAAGCTCGACCTGTTCTTGCCGGTGGTCGAGAACGCCGTGTCCGGCAACGCATTTCGTCCCGGCGACGTGATCAAAAGCCGGCAGGGTTTGACTGTCGAGATCGACAATACGGATGCTGAAGGGCGGCTCGTGCTCGCCGACGCGCTGACGCGTGCGTGCGAAGACAAGCCCAATCTGGTTTTGGATTTCGCCACACTCACGGGCGCGGCGCGCAGCGCGCTCGGGCCGGAGCTTCCACCCTTCTACGCCAGCGATGAAACGCTTGCGGCCGAACTGACGCAAGCGTCGCGCGATGCCTGCGATCCGGTATGGCGCATGCCGCTCTGGGACAATTACGACGCCGACATGGGCTCTCCCATCGCCGATCTGAAAAATGGCGGCGACGGCCCATTCGCAGGCTCCATTTATGGGGCGCTGTTTCTCCGCCGCTTCGTTACGGCGCCAGCTTGGGCGCATTTCGATATCTATGCGTGGGCGCCAAAAGAGAAACCGGCGCGCCCACAAGGCGGCGAAGCGCACGCGCTCCGCGCAACATGGACCATGCTGAAAACGCGTTTCGTCGGAGATAGCGCTAAGGCGCGGCCGCAAAAGTGAACGGCGACCGCGCTTCCAAACCGAATGATTGGCGCGGATTGTCGTAATCGCCGAGCAGCACTTCATAGTGCAAATGAATCGGGATCGGATAGGCGGCCGTGTTGCCCATCAGACCAATCCGCTGCCCCGCCGCCACTTGTGCGCCAACGAGCGTATCCGCAGCAAAGCTCGAAAGATGCGCGTAGCGCGTATAGACGCCGCCGCCATGATCGATCAGCAGCATGTTGCCGTAATCGTCCCGGTATTTGCGCTCGATCACGACGCCATCGCCAGCCGCATAGATCGGCCCACCTGTCGCGGAATAAAAATCGAGCCCGCGGTGGATGCCGGAACCGCGCGGCCCCATTGCCGAAGACAAGCACGCGCCGCCGGCGGGATTCACGGCAAGGCGCACTTCACTCACGAGAACGACAGGCGCGAAATTTTGCACGACGCCCTGCGCGTCGGCGGGCGGCGCATTCGACACATTCATGCGCGGACACAGTGACAACGCTCGCGCAAATGAGGTTGCACCTGAAGATGCTAGCACCGGGATCGACGCTGCCGGCGCAACGGCATCCGCCGGCGCAAGCGACACGCCTTCAATGTGCGCCATCGCGCTCGTTAGAGCTTCGTCGTCACGCTCAATGACAATGGCGCTTCCTGCTTGCGAAGCCAGAAAGCTGGCTTCGTCACGCAGGCGCGCGAAATCCTCTTCGCTCACCAGAGCGCGTAATCGCTCCATGCTGAGATCGTTGAGCCCCAGGCGCTGCGCGATCCCGGGCGCGTGCGTCGCAATAGGACCCGCGATAGCCGGGGGCGCCGGAAAGAACGTTCCGACCAGCCACCCCGCCCCAAACAGAACGCCATAAAGCGCCAGCACTAAGAGCCAACGCGCCATGCTCGCCTCCCTCGTCTGCTGGAGGGGCATAGGGCGGGCTTATCGTTGCGATGTCAAAACAAGACTTGATGCAGGGGATAGCCTTCACTTCCTCACAACATGTTGTGGTTCCGGCCTTGCAAGGACCACCAAATCAGCGAATCTTTCACTTGCGATTCAAGCAGAGGGGAGCGGCATGGAGCTCATCCAAAATCAGGTGGAAGCACTCAATCTTTGGCGGCGGGTGACGGTTTCGACCGTTCGTTCCGACGCCCCCGACCTCACGGCCCGCCAATTGGCGGTGCTGATGACGGTGCGGCTACAACCGGCGCCGCACACTGTGCGCGGCCTCGCATCCGGGCTGAATGTCGGCAAACCCGCGATCACGCGGGCGTTGGACACACTCTCCCGGCTGGGTTTCGTCCAGCGCCGGCGCGATCCGAAGGACGGCCGCAACGTATTCGTGGAGCGCACCGATAAAGGCGACGCCTTCCTCGACCAACTCGGCGCCACCATCATCAGCGATGAGGCGCAAGTGGCGGCCCGTCCTGCATTGCAGGCGGTCTCCTAAGAACGAGAAGACGGCGCTCCGCCCCCTGCCCTAACGGTCAGGTGGGCGGGGCTGCTGCTTCCTCGGCCGGCGCGCCTTCAGCCGAAGCTTCAGTGACTTCGGGCTCAGGCAGCGGCGCAGGCAGCGCAACGTTAATCGGCGAAATCGAACGCATATAGGCGATCATGGCCACGCGGTCCTGATCGTTGCGCAAACCGGCGAAAGCCATCTTGTTGCCTGGAATAGCCCGCGCCGGAGAGCGCAGATATTCGTCGAGCGCCAGATAATCCCAAGCTCCGCCATGCCCAGCCATGGCTTCGGAATAATCGTAGCCCGCATGGCTCGCGACAGCCCGGCCAAAGGCGTCGTGCAGATTCGGACCCGTGCCATTGGCGCCGCCAGCATCGAACGTGTGGCACGAACGGCACTGCGCCATGACGCGCTCACCGCGCGCGATCAGATCCGTCAGCTGCGCCTCATCGGCAAACAGACGGCCGAAATCAGGAGGGCCAGCCGGCGTCGCCGGACCACCGCCGCCCGTTTCGAGCGTCACTTCCGGCAGATAGCCAGCTTTGTCCGGATAATTGGGGTGAATGATCGCGTCCGCGGCAACGCCGACGCCCATAACGCCTAGCACTGAAGCCAGCACCGCCCCGGCAATCGAATTGAACCTGAGATCGCTCATCCTGCTCCGTCCCGCGGGAAATATCGGCGGTTTATGGCGTGCGTCGCTGGCCACGCCAAGCCGCACTGGCGACGCAGGCGCCATTGCGGACCCTTGCGCGGCGAACCGCCGCACGGCAAGGGCATGTCATGCAGCCTGTCATCGTCATCCCCGCCCGCATGGCCTCCACGCGCCTCCCTGGAAAACCTCTGGCCGATATCGGCGGCCGCCCCATGATTGCTTGGATGGCGGAGATCGCGCTCGCCGCCGACGCAGGCCCGGTTGTGGTGGCGGCGGCAGAGCCGGAGGTCGCCGAGGCGGCGCGCCGCGCCGGCGTAGAGACTGTGATGACCGACCCGGCCCTGCCCTCCGGCTCGGACCGGGTTCATGCGGCGCTGGCGGCGTTCGATCCGGAAGGCCGCTATGATGTGGCCGTCAATCTTCAGGGCGACATGCCAACCGTGCGCGCCCAAGACGTGGCGCGCGCTGTCGCCGTGCTCGCGCGCGGGGGCGACATCGCCACTCTGGTCTCTCCTTCGAACGATCCAGCCGACCGCGACAATCCAAATGTCGTCAAAGCCATTCGCGCCGCCGACGGCCGCTGCCTGGCGTTCACCCGTGCGCCGGCGCCTTGGGGAGATGGCCCCGTGGAGCGGCACGTAGGCATCTATGTCTATCGGCGCACGGCGCTCGCGCGTTTTGTCGCCGCACCGCCCTCGCCGCTGGAGCTGCGCGAAAAGCTCGAACAATTGCGTGCGCTGGAAATGGGCATGAGCATCCACGCCGATGCAATCGATACATTTCCAAAAGGTGTAGACAGCCCCGCCGATCTGGAAGCGGCGCGTCAAGTCTTGCGCGCGCGTTAACGCGCACCGCTGCCGGCATCGATTTTTTTGTACAACTTCCTCGGCGTTCAGACGGCATTATGCTTTCTGACGCGTAGTGCGTCTCGAAATAAAACATCGAGCGCAAGGCCCGAGGTCAAAAATGAACATGCCGGAAACTTTTGTGCGCCGCTTCGGTGCGTTGCAGCGCACGGCTTGGCGGCTGATTCAATCGGCTTCGGCAGCGCAAAAGCTAGCCATAGCTTTCGTTTTGTTTGCAACGCCGCTGGCGTTCGTGGCCAACAAGCTGGCCGCGGAGCAACAAGCTGCCGTCAATCTCGCCCGGCAGGAACGCGACGGCGCGCTTTATCTCCGCGCGGTCGGTGAAGTTCGCGCGCTTTTGTACCAAAACATGCGCGCAACGCAACTCGGCCACGAAGACCGGACCAGTCTTCCCAGCGCCGTCCGCGCGCTTCAATGGGCCGAGCGCCGCTATGGCGCGGGCTATCAAAGCAGCGAGCATGTCAATCGCGCCGTCGGCGCCATGCAAGTCATGACCAACAATTCCCGCTCGCGCGCGGTCGCCGCAGGCGCCGCAGACGAAGCCCTCACCGCTCTTGCGCGCGCCGTTGCCGATGGCTCAAACCTGATGCGCGACGGCGGCAGAGCCGAACGCTTCGCCGTGAATATCGCGCTCGATCTCACGCCCACGCTTGAGCGCGAAACCCGCGAACTCGCCGCCGACGCCGGCGCGGCGTTTTCCGACCGCCGCCTGAGCGGCGCCGACGCCGCCGCACTGCTGCGCCGTCTGGCCGTGATCGAAAACGGCGCCCAGGCGCTTAGCGACGCGATCGATGAATTGATCGCCGAAGACGCCCGCCTCGAACGCGCCCTCGGACCAGCCGCGGTTTCCGCCATGATCAATGTCGGCGCACTGCAAGATCGCGTCTCTGAAGGATTAAGCCGCGGGCGTCTGCGTCAGGAAGTGCTCATTGGCACGGAGGCCGGGGCGCACGTGGCGCTGGACGAACTCTCCTCGCGTGTTTCGTCCGAACTCGAGCACATGCTGTCCGCGCGCGCGCAAGCCTATGCCAACGAACGGACGGAAACCCTGCTGCTGACGACGCTGCTGTTTATTGGCGTATTGCTGATCGTGGTCGCAATGCTTCGGCTTGGATTGGTGCAACCAATCGAGTCCCTCTCGCGATCGATCCGGGCCATTGCCGACGGCAATTACGATTCCGATATTCCCGCGCTCAATCGCGGCGACGAAATCGGCGACATGGCGCGTGCGCTCGTGGTCCTGCGTGACGCCGCCCAGGCTAAGATTTCCGCGGATGCCGCGCGCCTCTCGGCGGAACAGGCCAACCGCGCCAAATCGCAATTCGTCGCCAATATGAGTCACGAATTGCGCACGCCGCTCAATGCCATCATCGGTTACGCTGAAATTCTTTCCGAGGACGCCGAAGATCGCGGCGACTCGCACTCCATCTCCGATCTGCAACGCATTAACATGGCCGCCCGGCATCTATTGGCCGTGATCAACGACATTCTCGACCTCTCCAAGATCGAAGCCGGCCGGATGGATGTGCTTGCCGCGCCAACCGATGCGGCCTCCATCGCGCAGGAAGCGCTCGCCACGGCCAAGCCATTGGCCGAGAAAAACGCCAACGCACTCGATGCAGATATCGATGAGACGATCGGCGAAGGCTTCATTGACGCGCAAAAGCTGCGCCAATGCCTGCTGAATCTTCTGTCCAATGCGTGCAAATTCACCAAGGACGGCCAGGTGAAGATGACGCTCACGCGCGACGATCGCGACAATGGTCCACGCCTGGTGTTCACCGTCGCCGACAGCGGCATCGGCATGAGCGCGGAAGAGATACAGCGCCTGTTCCAGCCGTTTGAGCAGGCTAACTCAAAAGTCTCGCGCGATTTCGGCGGCACGGGCTTAGGGCTCATGATTACGCGCCGCATGGCGAACATGATGGGAGGAGACGTCAGCGTCGTGAGCACGCCGGGCAAAGGCTCGACGTTTACGCTGTGGATTCCGCAATTCTATAACGGCTTCGGCGCCCAACTCGAAGAAGCCGGCGGACGCGGCCCGGCCGGCGCACCGCTTGCCATCGTCATCGACGACGAAGCCAGCGCCCGCGATCTGGCGGTGCGCGCACTGGCCCAGGTGGGCTTCGCCGTGCGCACGGCGCGCACGGCCGAAGCAGGCGCCGCCTTGGCGCGCGCTGAAAACCCCGCGCTCATCGTGCTCGACATCAACCTCCCCGACCGAGACGGCTGGTCGGTGATTTCCGAACTCTCACAAGATGACGCAACCTGCGACACGCCGATCGTGGTGCTGTCGATCGAAGAGGACCGGCGCCGTTCGATCAGTCTCGGCGCCGCCGAACATCTGGTCAAACCGACATCACGCGATGCCTTGTGCGCCGCGGCGCTGCGGCTCGCCCGCCTGCCCCATTCGGGCGCGGAAGAACCAGCAGCGGCGGAGCCCATTCGGCTTCGCGCCTAAAGGTTTGAGCGCTTCACAGGGAAATAGAAGGCTATTCCAGCGCGCGCGCTTGCGCTAACGCTCCCGCGTCATGGCTAAACGCATCTCTTTCCAGGGTGAATTGGGCGCCAATTCACATATCGCCTGCCGCAAGCTCTATCCTGAGCTTGAACCGCTGCCCTGCCCCACGTTCGAGGACGCCTTCGCGGCCGTCAGCGATGGAGAGGCGCTCTACGCCATGATCCCGATCGAAAACTCGATCGCGGGCCGCGTCGCCGACGTTCACCACCTCATCCCGGAATCGAATCTGTTCGTGATCGGCGAGCACTTCATGCCGATCCGCTACAATCTGCTGGCGGTGAAAGGCGCAACGCTGGACGATTTGAAATCTGTGCGAAGCCACATTCAGACGCTTGGCCAGTGCCGCCGCTTCCTGCGCACGCACAATATCGCGCCCCACACAACGGCGGACAATGCCGGCGCGGCGCGCGAAGTCTCTCAATTGGGAGATAAGAGCCAAGGCGCGCTCGCTACCGCTTTAGCCGGCGAGATCTATGGCCTCGAGGCGCTTAAAACAGATGTCGCCGACGAAGGGCACAACACCACGCGCTTTTTGATTTTCTCCAAGACGCCGCAAGACGCCGAACTGGGCGACGGCCCCTGCGTGACGAGCTTCGTCTTCCGCGTGCGCAATATTCCGGCCGCGCTCTACAAAGCGCTTGGCGGATTTGCGACCAATGGCGTGAACATGACCAAACTCGAGAGTTATCTTGAGGGCGGCGCGTTCTCGGCAGCGATGTTCTTCGCGGAAATCGAAGGCCACCCCGACGAACACAATGTCAAGCTGGCGCTTGAAGAGCTCACCTTCTTCTCGGCTATGGTGAAGGTGCTGGGCGTGTATCCGGCCGATCCGTTCCGCGGGACGTAACCGGCATAGCCGCGCGTGCGTAGGAGCAATTGGACATGGCCGACGAAGCCCAACTCCGAGCGCTGCTGCTCAAGGGCCTAGCCGGCGACGAGGCCGCACATCGTGCGTTTCTCACGGAAACTGGCGCGATGCTGCGGGCCTATT
Source organism: Alphaproteobacteria bacterium (assembly GCA_030430715.1). Lineage (GTDB taxonomy): Bacteria > Pseudomonadota > Alphaproteobacteria > Caulobacterales > Aquidulcibacteraceae > Vitreimonas. The sequence continues at coordinate 30,097 of JAUIJZ010000003.1, read as the reverse complement.
TCCGCAACCGTTTGCGGGGCGCCCCGGAAGACGCAGAGGATTTGGTGCAGGAAACGCTGGTGGCGCTGCATTCGCGACGCGACTCATACGACCCGAATTATCCGCTCACGGCATGGCTTTACGCCATCGCGCGCTACCGGCTGATCGATCACGTGCGGCGGGCCAAGCATCGCGCCCACGCCTCTCTCGACGGCGTCGATGTCGGCGAAACCGATCCTCAATTCGAAGCGAGCGACGCGCGCCGCGATGTGCTGACGCTGCTGGAAAAGCTGCCCAGCAAACAGCGGACCGCCATTCGTCTTGTGAAATTGGAAGAAAAAAGCGTTCGTGAAGCGGCCACCCAGACGGGCCGTTCGGAATCAGACATCAAGGTTTCCATCCATCGCGGCCTGAAGGCGCTGGTGCGCCTCATGAGCGAGGCAGGCGCGTCATGAAGACAGACGATCTTATCGCCGCGCTGGCGCGCGAAAGCGGTAGTGAATATCGCAGAAACTGGGCGCGCGATCTCAGCCTCACGCTGCTTGCGGGATTGGCTGTCGCCGCGCTGCTGGTGTTGATCGGCTTGCACGTGCGCGCGGACATCGGCGTTGCGCTAACCCCTGTTTTGTTGAAGGCGGCCTTTTCAGCAGCAGCGGCGGCGGCGCTTTTGCCGCTTGTCGCGCGGCTGATGCGGCCGGGACGGCCGCTGGGCTGGCGCGTGACCGCGGCCGCGCTTTTGCTCTGCCTCTGCGGCCTCGCCGCGCTTGTCGCGTTGGCGGGCGAAGCCCCCGGACAACGCATGCAAGCATGGACCGGCGGCGGATTTCCCTGGTGCTTGGTGATGATCCCCCTTCTCGCTGCGCCATGCGCGGCGCTGCTGGTCTGGCTGATGCGCGCCTTCGCGCCGACGCGTCTGACGCTGACGGGCGCATCCGTGGGCGCGCTCTCCGGCGCGGTTGGCGCGATGGCGTATTCCATGCACTGCCCTGTGGATTCCATCGCCTTCGTGGGCACGTGGTACGCGCTGGCGATCGCGATCTGCGCCGCGATTGGCGCGCTGCTAGGCGCCAAACTTTTGCGCTGGTGAAGCCACACGTCTCAAAAGCGTATTTTGTACAATGCGCTCGCCCTTAGATAGAACCACCTTCACCCATGCAGAGCAAGCCATTACCGCCGTGATGCATCAGGCGAGTTTGCCTCCCCATGCTCGTCTTCTGGGACGGGACGTATGCGCAATCTCGGCAACGAGAGCGACACAGGCGCACGGGTGTGCATTGACCTCGGCACTGCGTTGTCGAAGGCGAGCCTCTGCCTTGGCGATGGCTTGCGCCCAAGTGAATCCGTTGCGCCCTTGCCGCTTGGCGCCGCCTCGCATGCGGACCACCCCTTATTGACGCCTTCCGCACTCTATGTGGATGGCGGGCGGATTTATTTTGGGCCCAGCGCAGTCGCCCGCGCGACCGAAAAGGAAGGGAGCAAGCAGCTCCCTATCCTATCCTTCAAAATGTTCTTATCGGCGCGCGATCTCGAACCGATGCTGGCGATGAAGTTGAGCGGTTTATACGATCCGACCAATACGCTGCGCTGTGGCGACGCCATCACGCTTTACCTCGCATACCTTGACCGGCTTGTGCGTGCGGCGATCTTATCGGAGCCAAATCTCCCAGCCAGCGCGATCAATGCGCCACGGCGGATTACCAGCCCGCTCTGGCGCGCGAGCGAAGAAATCGAAGCGGCCATCAAACGCCTGGTCAACGCGGCGGGCGCCGTATCGTCTTTGTTGGGCAATGCATTGGACAATTCCGACGGCGTTGAAATCAACGCCGCTCAAAACGCTTTGCGGCAAGCTTTCTCAGCGCCTGCGCAATCGTTCGGCGGCGTCGTGTTCGAAGCCCAATCGACAGCGGCCGCCTATGGCGCGTTTTCCGCTTCGCGCGCGCCATTGGTGCTGGTGATCGACATGGGCGCAGGCACCACCGATCTTGCCGGCTATGAACGCGATACCGATGCGCTTCAGCCGCGGCTGATCGAGATCGATAGAGCCGGTCAATGGAGCACGCTGGCCGGCGACGAGATCGACAACATCCTCATCGGGCTGTTCCTGCGTAAAGCCGGCGGCGGACGCAAAACACAACAAGCGCTCTGGAATCGCCTGCGCCTGCAAACACTCGCGCTCAAGCGAGACTTATTCGCCAACGGCAAAGCGACGTTTCGGAGCGGACGCAAAAAAGTCGTTGTGCGCCGCGAGGAACTCTACCGCGACACATCCTTCAAAGTGTTTTGCCGCGCGCTGACGAAAACATTTGAACAAAGTCTGTCAGCTATGGCGGTTAAAGCTAAGCACGCGAATGCCAGCAGTGTCGCCGTATTGCTGGCCGGCGGCGGCGCGAACTTGCCGTTCGTCGCAGACCTGGTGAAAGCCGCCGCGCGCACAAGCCTGCGCGGAGTGCGGCTCGAAATTCAGACCTTCGGCGCAAATTGGGCATTGCCCTATTTTCATCATCCGCTTGCGGGCGCGTTCCCACAAATGGCGATATCAATGGGCGGCGCATTAATGGCCATGCGCAAAGAATCCGCGCCGGAACACGCCTAAGCATGCGCCCTGTGTAACCAGCGGCCCATGCCGTGCGATCTTCTGATCATGGAGGGCCGTAATGTTCGCTCAATTTAAGCGCTACGCGCCGATGGCCATTTCAGTTTTTGCCGCGGCCGTCTTTCTCGACAGTCTGCGCTACAAATTCACCGACCACCCCAACACGCAGGAAATCTTCGGCCGACTCGACGGCTGGGCGGGCTCGTTCGGCGCCGCGGGCCTGTTCGCGCATACTGGCCTATTCAGCCAGTACGTGATCGGCACGGCGGAATTGTTCGCTTCGACGCTGCTGCTGATCGGCCTCATTCCCGGCCTGGCGCGCCTCAACGCCGTCGGCGCCGCGATCGGCGTCGCGGTGATGACGGGCGCGGTCAGCTTTCACCTGTTCACGCCCTTGGGCATCGACCCGAACAATGATGGCGGCGGGTTATTCGCCGCCGCGTGCACGATCTGGATCACGTCCATCGTGCTGCTGATCATACGCCGCAATGAAGTGCGCGGCCTGCTGAGCGATATCGCCCGCGCGCTTGTTCCCGCGATGAGCCGTATCCCGCACAATACAATACGCACCGCCCCATTCAGCGGATAGGTCGCGCAAGATGAGCCCTGCGCGACCAGCTTGACGGATGGCGCCTGCCGTTACGGCAGGGAGCGGGTCTAGGAGCCGCATTGACGAGGGTACGCCGAAGCGGTTTATCTGCGCCCTCGAAATCACCGCTCCAGGCCGCAATCCTCAAGGATTTCAAGCTATGAAAGTCCTCGTCCCCGTCAAACGGGTGCTCGACTACAATCTCAAGGTCCGCGTGAAGCCCGATGGTTCGGGCGTGGATCTGTCGAACCTCAAAATGTCGATCAACCCCTTCTGCGAAATCGCGGTGGAAGAAGCCGTGCGCATGAAGGAAGGCGGCGGCGGCCATGCCAAGGGCGCGGCTTCCGAAGTGGTCGCGGTTTCGATCGGCCCCGATCAGGCGCAAGAAACGCTGCGCAACGCGCTCGCAATCGGCGCCGACCGCGGCATCCTGGTGAAGGCGGACGGCGAAGTGGAGCCGCTGGCGGTCGCCAAGCTGCTGAAGGCCGTGGTCGAGGCTGAGAAGCCGGATCTCGTCATTCTCGGCAAGCAAGCGATTGACGATGACAGCAACCAGACCGGCCAAATGCTCGCCGCCCTGCTCGATTGGCCGCAAGCGACGTTCGCCTCCAAGATCGTGCTCGGCGAAGGCAAGGCGACGGTGACGCGCGAAGTCGATGGCGGCCTGCAAACGGTGGACGTGCAATTGCCGGCCATCATCACCACCGACCTGCGCCTGAATGAGCCGCGCTATGCTTCGCTGCCGAACATTATGAAGGCCAAGAAAAAGCCGATCGATGCGAAAACGCCGGCCGATCTCGGCGTCGACACCGCGCCCCGGCTCAAAGTGGTCAAGACGGCCGAGCCGCCGAAGCGGCAAGGCGGCGTGAAGGTGAAAACGGCGGCTGAAGCCGTCGCGAAACTCAAAGAAGCGGGAGTGATCTGATGGCTGTGCTTGTTGTCGCCGAACACGACAATGCATCGCTGAAAGACGCGACGCACAAGGTTGTCACCGCCGCCAAAGCGATCGGTGGAGACGTGGACGTGCTCGTCGCCGGCGAAAACGCCGGCGCGGTTGCGCAGGAAGCGGCGAAAATCGAAGGCGTGCGCAAAGTGCTGCATGCCGATGGCGCTACGCTCGCCAAACAATTGGCTGAACCGATGCAAGCGCTGATCGCGCCGCTGATGGATAGCTACGACGCGCTCCTCTTTCCTGCGTCTACTACGGGCAAGAACGCTGCGCCGCGCATCGCCGCGCAACTCGATGTGATGCAGCTCTCGGGCATCATCGCCGTCGAAAGCGCCGATACGTTCGTGCGCCCCATCTATGCCGGCAACGCCCTCATCACCGTGAAGGACGAGCAGGCGAAAAAGGTCATCACCGTACAGCCGACCGCCTTCAAAGCTGCGGGCGACGGCGGCAGCGCCTCCGTTGAAACGGCCGCAGCCCCGGCTGGTCCGTTCAAGTCGGCCTTCGTTTCCGAAGAGGTCGCGGTGTCGGATCGCCCGGAACTCACCGCCGCCAAGCGCGTGGTGTCAGGCGGCCGGGCGATGGGCTCGAGCGATGAGTTCCACAAGGTGCTCGAACCGCTGGCCGACAAGCTGGGGGCTGCCATCGGCGCCTCGCGCGCCGCTGTCGACGCCGGTTATGCGCCCAACGACTTCCAGGTCGGCCAGACCGGCAAGGTCGTCGCCCCCGAGCTTTACGTCGCCATCGGCATTTCCGGCGCCATCCAGCACTTGGCCGGGATGAAGGACAGCAAGGTGATCGTCGCCATCAACAAGGACGAAGAAGCGCCCATCTTCCAGGTCGCCGATGTCGGGTTGGTGCAGGATTACAAGACCGCTGTGCCTGAACTCATGGACGAGCTGACCAAGGCTGGCCTCTGAGGCTCTGGCATCCCGCGCTATCCACAGCTAGTTTGGCGCGGCGCCGGGCTATTGCGGCGCCGCGAAAAACATGCTGCATTGCAGCATCAGCAATGATACGTAAGAACGTTCAGAGCATGGTACTCCGGAACCGCCGAAGGCCGGGAGCAATATGAGCGAAATTCGCACCGTAGGCGTGGTTGGCGCCGGTCAAATGGGCAACGGCATCGCGCATGTGAGCGCTCTGGCCGGTTATGACGTCCTCTTAAGCGATGCAGATCCCAAGCAGGTCGATGCCGCCTTGGAGGTCATCCGCGAAAATATGAACCGGCAGGTGCACCGGGAACTCATCTCCGAAAAGGACATGCAGGCGGCGCTCAAGCGCATCAAACCGGCGACGCTCAAGGATTTCGCACCCTGCGACCTCGTCATCGAATCCATCGTCGAACAGGATGAAGCCAAGCGCGCTGTTTTCGCGTCCTTGCGCGAAGTGCTGAAGCCGGAAACGATCCTGGCTTCCAATACCTCATCCATCTCTATTACGCGTTTGGCGGCAACGACCGACCGCGCCGACAAATTCATCGGCATCCACTTCATGAACCCTGCGCCGGTCATGAAGCTGGTCGAGCTGATCCGTGGCCTCGCCACCAGTCAGGCCACGTATGACGCGGCGGTGAAATATGTCGACAGTCTCGGCAAGACGATCGCCAACGCCGAAGACTTCCCCGCCTTCATCGTCAACCGCGTGCTGGTGCCGATGATCAACGAAGCCGTTTACACGCTCTATGAAGGCGTGGGTTCGGTGGAGGCGATCGACAAAGCCATGCGGCTCGGCGCCAATCACCCGATGGGCCCGCTCGAACTGGCGGACTTCATCGGCCTCGATACCTGCCTATCGATCATGCAGGTGCTGTATGACGGCTTGGCCGATCCGAAATACCGCCCGTGTCCGCTGCTCGTGAAATATGTGGAAGCCGGCTGGCTGGGCCGCAAAACCAAGCGCGGCTTCTACGATTATCGCAGCGACCCGCCGATGCCGACGCGCTAAGCGCCGGCATCTTTCGCGCGATCAGAGCTTACAAAAAACTCTGCGCCATATAGGCCGCCAAGCCCAACAGCAGTGCGGCGCCAATCGTCCATTCCAGCGCGGTGATCGTATTGCGCATGTGAAGCCCCTTCTCGCTCTTGGCCTTCGAGCGCAGCAGATAAGGTCGGCGTGTGCCGCGCCAATGCCTAAGCGTGTTAAATGTTGTTGAGGCGGGTTTTGCTTAGCGTTCCGCACGCTTTGTGAACACGAGCGACAAATTATTCGCCGGCATTTCGACGATTTCATCCAAGGCAAGGCCGTTATCGCCCGCCGCACGCACGACATCAGCGACATCGCGCACGCCCCAACGCGAATCGCGCGCTTTCAAAGATGCGTCGAACCCAGCGTTTGACGGCGCGGTGTGGCGCCCGTCGCGCATGTAAGGACCATAAGTGAACAGCACGCCGCCTGCGCGCAGCAACCGGCCGGCGCCTGCCATCAAGCCAAGCGTCGCTTCCCAGGGCGAGATGTGAATCATGTTGATAGCGACAAACGCATCGAATGGCGCTTCGTCCGTAACGCCCCAATCGTCAGCACTCACATCGATCGCTAATGGCGGCGCAATATTCCCCGCCCCTTCGGCGTCGATCCACGCGGCGATGCTCGCGCGCGCCGCGGCGTCCGGGTCGCTCGGCCGCCAGCGCACGCCCGGCAATGCCGCCGCGAAATAGACAGCATGCTCCCCCGCGCCGGAGGCAAGCTCCAACACGCGCGCATCCGCCGGCAAGACACGGCGCAGCACCTCCAAAATGGGTTCGCGGTTGCGGGCAGTCGCCGGCGAGGAGAGACGCGCGTTCATGCCCGCTTCAAACACGTTTGCCGAAGCTGGAAAAGCCGCGCGCGATAACCCGCAAGGGTGACGCCGCCATGCGAGGGATTAAACTACGCTCATGCGTCTCGCGCCCATACCCCAACGCATCCCGCCGCTGGTCTGGCGCGGACCGGCTTTCATATGGACGCCGCTGGCGCTCATCGCAGCCGTGGGCGGGCCCGCGCTCGTGTTCGGCGGCAGCGGACCATTGGCGCAATTGGCTTTGATTGCAGGCGCCGTGATCTACGCCTTAGCCCTGTCGACGCTGGGCGCGGCCTGGGCGCTTGGCCGTCCGCCGCGCACACGCCGCGAGGTGGTGCTGCACGTGTTGGCGGCGGGAGCGATAGCCGCTCTGCTCATCCCGTTCGCGCTGACCGAATTATTGGCGCTGGTCGCCAATTACGAGCAAGCTGGCGCTGGCGAAGCCTTCACGACCTCGATGGCGCTATCGATTTTGCCGCTGACGTTTCTTTTAGGGCTGCCGATCACGCTCGTCACATCGATCGCGTTTTCCTACATCGCGCTGGAACGCCCGCGGTCATACGCGCGCAGCGCCGAGCATTTGCGGCACGACGTGCAGCCGTTTCGCTAAAGCTTGGCCCACATGCGCAACAGGTTGGAGATGCTCTTATCCAGCCGCAGCACTTCCTCCCGCGCACCGCCGGCTTCAACCAAGCGCGTGCGCGCCACGGAAAGATCAAACAGGATTTCGCGCTGACCTGCGTCGGCGATCGTGCTTTGCACCCAACCGACCGCCGCAATCCGCGTGCCGTGCGTCACCGGCGCGACGCGGTGTATGGAGCCTGCGGGATATAGAATGGCGTCGCCCGCCGCCAACCGTATCTCCTGCTCGCCCAACGCGCTCTCAATGACGAGCCCGCCGCCTTCGTAAGACTCGCTTGCGCTGAGAAAGAGCGTGAATGCGAGATCGCTGCGCAAACGCGCTTCTCCGCGTCCCATGAGTGCGTCATCAGTGTGCGCGCCATAATTCATGCTTGGCTCGTAGCGCGAAAACAGCAGCGGCGAGATCCGGTGCGGCCGCGCCGCAATCTCGAACATGGGGTGGCGGCGCAAGGCGTCAGTGACGAAACGCTGCAGCGCCTGCACGCGCGGGTTGGCGTTATCGGCCTGCAGATTTTCCTTCACGCCGCGCGCCGCCGCACCGGCCGTGCGTTTGCCGTGCGCCCAGTGCGCCGCATCCAGTTCGGACAGCACTCGCGCCACGTCCTCGGCCTCGAGCACAGCCTCCAAAATCAAACTCATTGGCCAACCTTATTGCGAATGCGTCTCATTTAGTCCAAAACCCTGGCAGCGGATATTGGGAGAGGCGCATGAGCGCATGGAAATTCAAGTCTTGGCGCACTGCGAGCATCGCAGCGCTCGCCCTGGCAGCCTGTGGCGGCGGTGAGACGGGCGAAGCGGGCGGCGAAAGCGGCGGCGAGATGGGCGAGGAAGGCGAAGGCGCTATTTCCGGGCCCGCATCCGCCGGCGGCGAAGCCGGTGAAGCGGCCATCGGCGAAAGCGGCGGCGAGGCTGGTGAAGCTGGCGCGGCGTCCGCCTATGCGGGCCTCGCGGGCGACCAGATCATCGCGCTGCGCCTGGAGCACCTCAAAGGGTTTTTGCTTGTCGCCGAAAAGGTCGCCGAGACTGGCGCCAGTGATGAAGCGGCCGTGCTCGTCGCTCAGGGCGTGCTCGAGGTTTACGACCCGTTCGCCGAACAATTCGGCACGCTTGATGTCGCGCCGGTGCGGGCCGCAGCGGAGGCCTTGGGGCAATCGCAAGCCGAGGTCGAACAGCGCATAGACACAGCGCTCGCCGCCATTGACGCCGCGCGCGCGCCGCTCAGCGTCAACAGCGCCGTGCTGGCCGCGCGTATGGTCGACATTTCGACCGGGCTCTACTCGCTCGTGGTGCAGGAAGATTTCGTCGACCCCATCGAGTATCAACACAGTCTCGGAGCCGCCCTCGCGGCGCGCGACCTGCTCGATGACGGCGAGCAAGCGCTGCGCCGCGCCGATGCGCGCGCCTATGGCGAAGCCGATGCTGAGATCGATCGCTTTCTCGCGTTGTGGCCGACACCAATCGCGGGCGAGACGGCGACGCCTTACTCGCAAATGCTGGCGCAAGCTTCCCGCGTGCGCTTGGCGCTTTCGCCTTATCTCTGAGCCAAAACCGCGTCCATTAGCGCAACGGCTTCCGGACTATTCCAATCCGCGCCGCCGGCTAGGCGTGCGACCTCACGGCCGCGTGCATCATAGACGACAGTTACCGGCATGCCTGGTGCGCCAACGTCGAAAATGATGCCGCGGCTGATGTCGATCAGGAACGGCAGCGAGTCATTCGAGAGCCGCGCCAATTGCTGCTGCGCACGCGCGCGCTGGCCTTCGCCATCAACGCTGACCGGCACGACGCGAATGCGCCCCTGATAGCGGCGCTGCAGCGCGCCCAGGGTCGGCATCTCCTCGATACAAGGCGCGCACCATGTGGCCCAGAGATTGACCACCATCACCTGGCCCCGGCTGGCGGCGCGCAAATTTGTCTCAGCGCCCGAAGCATCGCGGATCATCCGCGTGCTGAGCACCGGCGGATCTTCCATCACCGCCAAATCTTCCAATTCGCCGCGCGCGAATTGCATCAAGCCCGTTTCGGTCGAGGCCTTTGAAGTAGCTGCCGAAAGCACGTAAAGGACGGCCAGCAAACCGGCGGCCATCATTGTCATCGCGGCCCAAAGGGCCCAGGGCCGTCCGGAGGAGCGTGCGTTCGTGTCCAATTCCAATTCCTCCGCGCCCGGTTCCAGCGGACAAAAAATGTGGGGCGGCCGGTTCGCGGCCCAGCCCGACGACGCTATGCAGGCCATCAACGCCTCGATCGACATCGATCAGCGCCTGTGGCGCGAAGATATCGAAGGCTCGAAGGCCCACGCCGCCATGTTAGCGGCCAAGGCGATTATTACGCCAGAAGACAACGCGGCGATACAGGCCGGACTGGATCAGATCGCAGCGGAAATCGAGGGCGGGACGTTCCCCTTTTCGCGCGAACTGGAAGACATCCACCTCAATATCGAGGCGCGGCTGACCGAACGCATCGGCGAGGCCGGCAAGCGGCTGCACACCGCCCGCTCCCGCAACGACCAGGTCGCCACCGATTTCAAACTGTGGACCATGCGCGCCACACGCGAAGCCTCCGATGGATTACGCGCGCTGCAAAAGGTGCTGGTGAAACGCGCCGAGGAACACGCCGAATGGGTGATGCCGGGCTTTACGCATTTGCAAACGGCGCAGCCGGTGACGCTCGGCCATCATTTGCTCGCTTACGTTTCCATGGCCGAGCGGGACCGCGTGCGGCTGATCGGCGGCGCGCTTGAAGCGGCGTGGGAATGTCCGCTCGGTTCGGCCGCCCTGGCCGGCACGCCCTATCCGATCGATCGCGACATGACGGCGCATGCGCTTGGCTTTCATGGGCCGTCGCACAATTCGCTCGATGCTGTCGCCTCGCGCGACTTCGCGCTGGGCGCGCTCTCAAGCCTTTCGATCGCCGTGACTCACCTTTCGCGTCTGGCCGAAGAGATCGTGCTGTGGACCAGCCCTCAATTCGGCTTCGCCAATCTGAGCGACGCATGGTCCACCGGCTCGTCGATCATGCCGCAAAAGCGCAACCCGGACGCCGCCGAGCTGATCCGCGCCAAGGCCGCGCGCATCGGCGCCAATTTCGCCGCGCTGAACGGGCTTGTACAGAAACTTCCGCTCGCCTACGCGAAGGATCTGCAAGAAGACAAAGCGCTTACCTTCGCCGCGTTCGACGATTTCGCGCTCTCGCTGACGGCGATGATCGGCATGATCGAAACACTAAGCTTCAATCGCGCCGCGCTGCGCGAAGCGGCGGCGCGCGGCTATTCCACCGCGACCGACCTCGCCGATTGGCTGGTGCGCGAACTTAAGACGCCATTCCGTGAGGCGCACGAAATCACCGGCAAGATCGTGCGGCGCGCTGAGGAAACCGGCGTTGCCGAACTGGCGCTGCTGCCCTTGAGCGATTTCCAGGCGATCGAACCGCGCATCACGGAAGCCGCGCGGGCGCTGCTGACGGTTGAAAAGTCGGTCGAAAGCAGGGATTGCTATGGTGGAACCGCGCCGCAACGGGTGCGCGAGCAAGCCCAGCGCTGGATGGAGATGTTCGAATGACGCGGCTGATTTTCGCCCTCACAGCACTTGGCCTTCTATCCGGCTGCGGCATCCCCGCCGGCTTGGAGCGTCCTGATCCGATGTGGGGGCGCGAAGAAGCGCTGCGGCGCGAATGCACACGGGCGCTGCCCCCCGGACAGCAACGCGATCCGCGCTGCAACGAAACGGGCGCGCCAACCATCGACGACAGGGCGAACGCGCCGCCGGACAGCGTGCCGCAAGCGCCGCGCCTAGAACCCCAGGCTTACCCTGCCCAATGAACCATTTTGAATATCGCGGCGGCGTGCTCTGCTGCGAAGACGTGTCCTTGAGCGCGATCGCCGATGCGGTCGGGACGCCCGCTTACGTCTATTCGAGCGCGACGATCGAACGCCATTACGAGGTGTTCAAAAGCGCGTTCGCGCCGCGCGACGTGCTGGTGGCGTTTGCCGTGAAGGCAAATGCAAACATCGCCGTGATCAACACGCTCGCCAACAAGGGCGCGGGCGCCGATACGGTGAGCCAGGGTGAAATCGAACGCGCGCTGACAGCCGGCGTGCCGCCCGAGCGCATCATCTTCTCCGGCGTCGGCAAGACCGAACAGGAATTGGCCTTCGCCGTGCAAACCGGCGTGCATGAAATCAACATTGAGAGCGTCGCTGAACTCGAAACGCTCTCACGCATTGCCTGGGCGCTGAAGAAGCAGCCGGCCATCGCCATTCGCGTCAATCCGGATGTCGGCGCGGGCGGGCACGCAAAAATCACGACCGGTCAGAGCGATGCGAAATTCGGCGTCTCACCGGAACAAGCGCTGGCGCTATACGCGCGCGCGCACGCCGACAAGCACCTCGCCCCGAAAGGGCTCGCCGTGCACATCGGCAGCCAGATCCGCGATCTTGCGCCGCTTGAGGCCGCCTTCAAGGTCGTGCGCGGCATGGTGGAGACGCTGCGCGGTCAGGGTCTCAGCGTCGAGCGCCTCGATCTCGGCGGCGGCCTAGGCGTGCCCTATTTCGACGAACCCGATCCGCCCCCGCCCAGCGAATACGCGGCGATCGTCCATCGCGTTTTCGGCGACCTCGACGTGAAGCTTTCGTTCGAGCCTGGGCGATTGATCGTCGCCAATGCCGGCGTGCTGCTTTCGCGCGTGATCCGCGTGCAGGATCGGACACGGCCCATCCTGGTCGTCGACGCCGGCATGAACGACCTGCTGCGTCCGGCCATGTATGAGGCGTTTCACGACATCAAACCGGTGCGGGAACCGAGCGCACCGGCGCAGCGCTACGATGTGGTTGGGCCGATTTGCGAAACCGGCGACACCTTCGCCCGCGACCGCTCCCTGGCTCCGCTCCAGGAGGGCGACCTGATCGGCTTCATGACGGCGGGCGCCTATGGGGCGACCATGGCCTCCACCTACAATGCGCGCGACCTGGTTCCCGAAGTGCTGGTGCGCGGGGACCAATACAAGGTCGTGCGGCGGCGCTGGACCCTGGCCGAGCAAATCGCGCTGGAAACCGTGCCCGATTGGCAAACCGATTAGGCGCGTTACGCCTCGGTAACCACGTAAGCACGCCCTTTCTGGGCGACGGCCATGGTTTGGCCAGAACCGGGCTGTTACGTTTGACGCGCCGGCATGAAGCATCAAGACGCCCTCGACCAACTCGCCCGAGAGACCGCGCGCGCCGGCCGGCGCATTGCGCTAGAGCGCGCTTTGCGCGCAGGCTTCTGGCTCTTGCTGGCGGTGGGCGCCTGGGCGGCCGTTGCCCTATTCGGCGGGCAAGATCGTCTGCCTCTGCTCGCGCAAAGCCTCGCCGCGATTGGCGCGCTGATCATATTCGCGCTTCTCGGTTTGCGTGCGCGCCGCGCTTGGCGCGCGCCAACAACAGACGAAGCACGCCGGCGCCTTGCCGCCGACAGCGCGCTCGACAATGCGGCGTTCGAAGCGCTTGAAGATCAGCCGACACGCTATGATCCGTTTTCCATGGCGCTGTGGCGCCGCGAGCTTACGCGCGCGCTGAGCCTCGTGGAAAAGGCCAAGGCCGGACCGCCTCGCCCGCGGCTTGATGAGTTTGATCGCTATCGCCTGCGCTACGTAGTGGCGATGTTGCTGATCGGCGGCGTAATCATAGCCGGCGCGCAAGCTCCTGACCGTCTTGCCCGCGCGTTCATTCCCGATCCCGGCCCGTTGCTCGGAGATCGGCAAATGGCGGTCGAAGCGTGGCTCACGCCGGCGGAATACACGCGTTCGGCGCCGGTCTCGCTCAGCGAACGGCTTGGCGAAAGCATCGCCACACCGCCTTCGGTGGAAGCGACGGTGCGCGTCACCGGCCCCACCGGCGCACCGCGCCTTGTGTTTTCAGGCGAAGGCGGACGCCAGCAAGCGCGTTTCACACGCGCCGCCGACGGCGCCTGGGAAGCACGCCTGGCGATCCCCGGCGAGGGCCAACTCAAAATCGTGCGCTTTCACACCCGCGCGTCATGGCGCATCACGCCGCAAGCCGATGCGCCGCCGATGGTCGCGTTCGCGGCGCCGGTGGCGCTTGCGCCGGAAGAGCACGCGGTCGTGAATTGGCGCGCTTCCGACGATTTCGGCGTGCGCGCTCTACGCATGCGCGTGCGGCCGGTGAATCCGCCCGAAAGTTTATCTCGCGCCGATCCCGTCGATATCGCGCTTGAGATGCCCGCCGGCGATCCGCGCGAAGCGGAAGACGAAAGCTCGGTCGATGTCGGCCCTCACCCCTATGCCGGGATGGAAGTCGAAGCGCAGCTTGTCGCGGTCGACGCGCTTGGCCAGGAAGGTTTGAGCGAACCGCTACGCTTCACCATGCCGGAAAAAGTGTTCCTGCAGCCCTTGGCGCGCGCGGCGATTGAAATTCGCCGCCACATCCTCGCCGAGGGGCGCCCTTATCGCGGCGAGAATGGACCGCGCACGCGCCTGATCCGTGACGCAAGCGCTCTTTACCCGCAGCAGCGCGTCGCTTTGCGCGACTACGATCAAAGACCGTCGCTGCGACAGGCGCCGGAAGGCGTGCGTCGCGCCGCGCGTCTGATCGATGCGCTGACCATGTTGCCGGAGGACGGCTATTTCCGCGATCTCGCCGTCTATCTCGGGCTGCGTTTGGCGCGTTCGGAACTCGCCGTCGCCGAACGCACAAGCGACACGGGCCTCGCCGCCGACACGCTCTGGCGCACGGCGTTGCGCGCCGAATATGGCGGCGCCGCCGATGCGCGCCGTGCGTTGGAAGAGGCGCAGCGCCAACTTGCCGAGGCGTTGCAGCAAGGCGCGCCGCAAGAGCGCATCCGCCAATTGATGGAAGCGCTGCGCCGCGCGACCGACAATTACATGCAGGCTCTGGTGCAGGAAGCCCAGCGCAATGGCGAACGCCAAAACATGGAAGACACCGAAGATCAAACCGAGCTCAGCGGCCAGGACATCGAAGATTTGCTCGACCAGGTTCAGCGCCTCAGCGAACAAGGCCGCACGGAAGAAGCGCAGCGCTTACTGCAAATGCTCGCCAACATCCTCGCCAATCTCGATGTGCAACTGGCGGAATCGCAAGGCGGTGAAGGCGAGAACAGCGAGAGCGAACAGGCCATGCAGCAGAGCATGGATCAACTCTCCGAAGCGATCGGCGAACAGCGCGAGTTGAACAGCGAAACGCAACAAGAGCAGCGAAGCCAGGGCGGTTCGGGCGGCGATCAGGAGGGCGGCCGAGGCGGCGACGACCTGGCTGAGCGCCAGCAGGAAATCCGCGAAGCCATGGCCCAGGCGCAAGGCAATGCCGAGGGCGCGGGCGCCGCGCCCAGCCAGTCGCTGAATGAGGCCGAGAATGCGATGCGCCGCTCCGAAGAAGCCTTGCGGCGCGGCGATTTCGAAGGCGCGGAAGCGGCGCAGGCCGCCGCGCTCGATCAGTTGCGGCAAGGCGCCGAGGCGCTCGCTGCGGAAATACGCGAACGCGGACGCGAAGGCGGCCAGCAACGCGGCGAAGCCGGACGCGGCGAGCGCGATCCGTTAGGCCGCGATGCGCGCGGCGGCGCGGGCGATGGCGGCGACGCCAACATGCCCAGCCAGTTCGATCCGGTGCGCGCGCGCGAAATCTTCGACGAAATTCGCCGCCGCGCTCAAGACGCCAACCGCCCAGAAACTGAACGCGATTATCTTCGCCGCCTGCTTGATCGCTTTGGCGACAGCTGACAACGAGGCCGACATGCGCAGTCCTCTGATCCTAATCGCTCTAACACTCGCCCTTGCCGCCTGCGATCCGCCGCGCGAAGCGCGCGATCAGCCCAAGGGCCCGCAACCCCCGCCCTGCAATCTGGTGCAGCCTGATCTTGCACGCGTTGTGTTCGTCGAAGATGCGCCTGCCGCAGCAGCAGCCGTCGCCGATCTGCGCGGCGGTCCAATCGCGCCAGGCACGTATGATCTCGTTCGCGCCACGCGCATCGGCCAGCCCACCGGCTGGCAAGGCATGAGCACGATTGCGCTTGAAGTGAGCGAAAGCGAAGCCGGCGAAGTGACGTTCGATTGGGCTGGCATACGTGACGGCCAAAGCGATCGTTGGACAGCGGATTTTAGCGAAACGCCCGAACCCCTGCTGACGTTCACATGCGGACGCATTGGCCATATCGGCGCGATCTACGCCATGTCCGGCGACACGCTCAATCTGCGTTTGCCCGATGGCGCCAATGGCTCGCTGGATCTGGTGTTTGAGCGGCGGAGCTAAAGGCCGGAAGGACGCGCGAAAAGCCTACGCCATTCCTCGATTTGCTTGATCGTCTCCGCCGCCGAATGATCCCCGAACACGCACAAGATGCGCCGGCCGAACCCCTTTGACGCCCGCTCATTGAACGCACGGGGCGCATCGAGCGGATAAGCGAACCAGAATGTCCGCACGAATAGAGCGCTCAGCATTGGCGCACCCTTGATCTGCAAAGGCCCCATGCGTTCCCAGGCGAACCGCTCGGCGCCGCTTAGCGTATGATGCACCAGCGCAGCGGGCGTAAGTTCCAAACGCCAACGGCCGCGCAGCAAGCCAGCCACAATCGCCGCGACAACCGGCAAGCACCCGAGCACGCCAAGCAAAATCAGCTTCGATTGCCATCCGCTCCAGTGCAGCCATAGCGACAGCGCAAGAACCAGCCAGATCGGCGCGAACAAGCGAAGCACCTTTGCGGGATTTACCGGTAAGCTCATAGCTCGGAACTAGCGGCTTGCGTGCGACACGATCCTAGCCCTCAATCACAGCGATATGGGGCAAGCCGCGATAGCGGCCCTTGTCGTCCATGCCATAGCCCACAAGGAACGCATCGGGCGCGTCCCAACCGATAGCGTCAATCGGCTCGTTCAGCGCTTGCGGCTTGCGCACGAAGGCACATGCCAGCGTCTCAGTCGCACCCTTGGCCATGAGATGCGCGCGCGCATAAGCGATGGTGCGCCCGCTATCGAACACATCGTCGATGATCAGCGCTTTGCGTCCTTCAATGGAGCGCGAGATATCAGCGCGCACGACAACCTTGCCCGAACTTTCGCGCGCGTCGCGATAACTTTCGAGCCAGAGTGAATCGTAGATTGGATGCACGCCGCGCCGTTCGAGCGCACGCAAGAGATCGGCTGTAAACGGAATGGCGCCCTGCAATAGCGCCACCACCGTCCAATCCTCATTCATGCGTGGAGCAAGCTCGCCCGCAAGCGCGTCGACCCGCGCAGCTATGTCTTCAGCTGTGAGAAGAACGCGCAGACTGGCTTCAGCCATTCCTGAGGCGGAGACCAGGCAGCGCATCGGCGTCAGCCGTCGGCTCACCGTGATGGTCCGCCTCTGCAGGCGCCTCATGCGCCGCCTCGCCGTCAGCCGGCTCGGTCAGCAGCAGCTCGGTATCGTAAGCCGAACTCGACGGCGACACGCGCGCCGCACCGCCAGCGGAGGCAAGCTCTGCATGGCTGGCGAAGGTCGCTTCGAGATCGACCGCATCAGCCGGCGGATTTTCGACACGGATCTGGAACGGCATCGACGCGCCGGCTTGCAGCGCCTGCTCTGTGACCACGTTCACGAGATCGAAAATCTCATGCGAACCGGAATCCCGCAAAGAGATGCGCACCGGCGGCACGGCTTTGTCGTCGCGGCCGATGTTTCTGACTTCGCCGCTGACCAGCAGGATCGGCGTCGGTCCATCGAAGGCGCGCTCGACCGCGAGGTCATAGAATTCGAGACCATAGACGTTGACGTCGAGCCCCAATGCCGCGAACGCGCTGGCCGAGCGCGGCCACAGCTCAGCCACGTCCTGACGGAACGCCACCGCGCCCGTCACCGAAGCGGCGACGGCGACGCCTGTCGCGCCCCACACGGCGACGACTGCACGCGCCCGATCGCGGCGCATGCGCTCTGCCTGTTGCGCTCTGAATTTAGCAGCCGCCGAAGGCGCAGGCCCGGGCTGGGTAGCCGCACGGCGCAATCTTTCGACACGTTCCCGTGTTAGGGGTTCTGGCTTGGCGCGCTCGATGGCTACCGGCGCTTCGGCAGCATCGCGCAATTCAAGCTGTGGTTCGGCGAACCAGGAGAACCCGCACGCCGCACACCGCACAGTGCGGCCCGCCGGCCCAATGGCGGCGTCATCGGCGTAGTAACGAGTTGAGCAAGACGAACACGTTAGGATCATGGTAACGATACGTTTAGTGGCCCCTGTAACTTTCTTTGATGCATTGATTCTACTTAACTTGTCTAGATATGGCGCAACACACCAATCCTGACCGCGAGTTGTTCGAACGTGGCGTTCTCGCCCGCTTGAACGGCGTCGACGCTGGTTACGGCGCCGAAACTGTTCTGCATCATGTCGACTTCGAAGCCCGCGCAGGTGAAGTGGCGCTCGTGAGCGGCCCCACCGCCGCCGGCAAGACGACGCTGATGCACTTACTACGTTTGTCCTTGGCGCCAAGAGCCGGGCGCGCGCTGCTTATGGGCCTGGATGTGCGCCGCGCACGAGAAAGCGCGCGCGCGAAAGCGAAGCGTCGCATCGGCTATGTCGCTGAAAACCCAGTATTCGTTGAGCATTGGAGCGCGTTCGACAACATCGCCCTGCCGCTGCGCATGAGCGGACGCAAGCCGACCGAATATGTGGATGATGTGCGCGAACTTGTGAATTTCGTCGGGCTTGGCGAAGCATCCGCTGATGAACCAGTCGAAACGCTTTCCGGCGCCGGCCGCAGACGCACTGCGATTGCACGCGCGCTCGCGGCCAAGCCGGACCTTATCCTCGCCGATGATCCCACCTCCGGCATGTCGCCCAGCGACGGCCGCCGCATCGTGCGGCTGCTGGCGGAAATGCGCCGCGTCGGCGCCGGCGTGATCATCGCCAGCCAAGACGAAAGCCTCGCCGAGTGCGGGCCGATCTTGCGCTGGCGCATCGATCGCGGGCGCGTGTCGCCGGTCGATCAAGACTTCGAGGCAGAGGCGGCTGAATGAAGAACGCGCTCGCAGGCATGGAGCGCGCCCTGTTCTGGACGCTGACCATCGCCGCATTCGCGGCGGCGGCGGTCGGACTTGGCGCCCGCGCGGTCGATCGCGTCGCGGCGAGCTACGAAACGGCGCAACAGAATTACGCCATCGTCCGCATCGCCGCACCGGAAGGGCCCGAAGCAATGGCTGCCGCGGAATCAGCGCTCACCCATTCGTCGCATGTCGCCAGCGCCGCGCCAATGACGGCGGGACGCGCCGCGGCGTTATTGCAGCAATCGGTCACCGCCGAGGATATGCCCCCGCTGCAATTGATCGAGATTGAACTGAACCCCGCTGAGCGGCACGTGGATGTCAGTGGCGATCTGGTCGCGGCCTTGGCCCAGGGCGGGGTCACGGCGGAAATCGTCCAAGCGCCGCAGGGCCAGGGCCCCGGGGGCACGGCCGCTCGCGTACGCGTTGCGGTTCTGGCCGGCGCCATCGCCTTTGCCTTGATCATGGCGTTGATCATATCCCTCGTGGCTCGCGGACTTGCCGCCCGGCGGCGCGAACTGGTGACCGTGCTGGCCGATTGCGGCGCAACACGCGGCCAAGCGGCGGGGCGAGTCGCCGACGAAGCGGCGATCACTGGGCTTTATGCGGGGCTGCTGGGCGGTGTGCTGGCCGGCATGATCGCCTTTCTCGCGCTAATCCTAGCCATTCCGGACGCAACGCCCGAAACTCTCTCACAAATGATTCTGCCGCTTGATCTTGTCCCCATCGCCGCCGCCCCTCTGGGCGCCGCCATCGCCGCAAGTTTCGGAGCGCGCGCCGCGGCCGGCTTCTTTCACGAACAGGCCGCGAGGCTCGATTGATGCAGCGGCTGCTGCTTCTGGCGGCGCTAGCGTGCGCGGCATTGTTCGTCGCCGGGTTCTGGGGCTTCGCCGAACGCGTGCGGCAAACACCCGAACCGCCGCCGCAGGCGCAAGCGATTGTCGCGCTCACAGGCGGATCGCTGGAGCGCCTCTCCACCGGCGTGCGCTTGCTGGAAGAACGCAAGGGCGAGCGCCTGCTGATCTCCGGCGTCAACCGCATCGTCACCGACGGCGAATTGTTCGCCGCACTCAATGTCGATCCCGAACTTGGCAATTGCTGCGTCGATCTTGGGCGCACCGCCGACGACACGCTTGGCAATGCCTCGGAGACCGCCGCTTGGGCGCGCGAGCATCGCTATCGCAGCATCATCTTGGTGACCGACGATTATCACATGCCGCGCTCCTATACGGAGCTCACGCTGGCGATACCGGAGGCTGAAATTCATCCTTACCCGGTGCGCACACGCTACACCGACCCGGCGCTCTGGCGCAGCGACCTGAGCACTGCGAGCCGTCTCGGCGCCGAATACGTGAAATACCTCATCATTCGCGGCCGCGAAGCCTTACTCGATTTGGGCCGAAGCGAACCTGCGGCGGACGACGCATGACCATGTTGCGGTCGCTTGTCTTTGTCGTCTGGCTCTACGGCTCGATGGCTGTGATTGGCATCGGCCTGTGGCCGTTCGTTGCGTTCGACAGCCGCCACGTATGGACCGCGCTGCGCGCATGGGGCCGTGCAACTCTGTGGGGCCTTCGCTGGATTGTCGGTGCGCGCGTCGTGTTCGAGGGACTCGAGCATGCGCCGCAAGGCGCGGCGCTCATCGCCATGAAGCATCAAGCCATGCTCGACACGATCGCGCCGGCTCTGTTCTTGTCCAAACCCACCTTCGTTTATAAGCGCGAACTCGGCGCCGCCCCCGTCTTGGGCGCATACGTCAAACGCAATCAGATTCCCGTGGACCGCGGCGGCCACGCCAAAGCGCTCAAGAGCGTCGTGCGCGGCGCGCGCGAGGCTATCGCCAATGGCCAGCAAGTGCTGATCTTTCCCGAAGGCACGCGCCAAGAGCTTGGCGCACCGCCCGATTATAAACCCGGCATCGCGGCAATGTACCGCGACCTCAACATTCCGGTGACGCCGGTCGCGCTGAACACAGGACTGATCTGGGGTCCGAAAGGGCTGATCCGCAAGCCCGGTACCGTCACCATCAAAGTGCTGCCGCCCATTCCGCCCGGACTTTCGCGCGAGGATTTTATGCGCGAATTGGAACATCGCATCGAGACCGAAAGCAAAGCCTTGCTGCCCACACACATGCAAAGCCCCACACGCACATGAAAACGCGTACGCTTTGGCTTGTTATTCCTTGGGCGCTGTTCGCCACGCTTGCAATCGGCTGGGCCGTTTACTGGCATGTTCTCGCCGGCACGGCTGAAAACCGCGTGCGCGCCTGGATCGCCGAACAGAATGAACAAGGCGCCCAAGCTTCGATCGGCGCCATCGTGCGGCACGGCTTTCCGATGCTGCTCAGGCTTGAACTGCAAGATGTCGCCTACGCCGCCGCGCGCGGCGGCTGGAGCATCGAAACCGCGCGCGCCGATTTGCATGTGCAGATGGTCAATCCCGATCACACGATTTTCGAAGCGAAAGCGCCCATCTCAGTCACACGCGGCAATGGCGAGACGACCAGCATCAACGCCGATGCGCTGATCGCCTCTCTGCGCACGAGCGGGGGCGCGCTGGCGCAAGCCGGTATCGAAGCCGACAATATTGAACTCGACGATCCCAACGAAGACGGCGTGCTGCGCGCCCGCAAGATCGTGCTCAATCTGCGTCACGATCCGCGCGCCGAAAGCGATTACCAGGTCGCGTTCGACGCTGAAGCGCTGACGCTGCCGCGCCCGGTGCGCAGTTTCGAGAGCTTCGGCCTGGATGTGCCGGCATTGCGCGCGGCGATCGTGGTGGAGCACGGCGCGGCATTGCTGACCGCGACGCAGGACGATCCGCTCGGCCCCTGGCGCGAAGCGGGCGGGCGGCTGCGCTTCGAGGCGATAGCGCTTCATTGGGGACCGCTTGAAGCGACCGGATCGGGATGGGGCGCTCTCGACGATGA
Organism: Alphaproteobacteria bacterium; assembly: GCA_030430715.1. Lineage (GTDB taxonomy): Bacteria > Pseudomonadota > Alphaproteobacteria > Caulobacterales > Aquidulcibacteraceae > Vitreimonas. Next base: position 8,623 of record JAUIJZ010000003.1, on the reverse strand, counting down.
ACGCCGCCTTGCCGGCGCGCTCTCGTTTCCAATCGAACGCCCGGCGCCGGTGCTGAGCGCGCTCGCCAACGGCCCCAATGTCGATGACAGCGCACGCCAAGCGCTTGGCTTGCTCGCCGCGGGCTTCGCGCTCAGCGGCGACGACATCACGCTCGACGCGGAAGCCGGCGGCGGCGTGCTGCGCCTGGAAGGGCTTTCCGTGCGCAGACTGCCGCCGGTTTATTAGTTTTCCCGGCCCCAGTTCGGCGCCGGACTATCCTGGCCCGCTTCGATCACTTCACGCCGTACGCGGCGCGCGCGCGTGAAGATTTCCTGGAGCTTGGCGCCGTCGCCCAAACGAATGGCGCGTTGCAGCTCGGTAAGCCCTTCGGTGAAGAAGCCCAGCATTTCCAGCACCGCCTCGCGATTGTTCAAGAACACGTCGCGCCACATGATCGGATCGGACGCGGCGATGCGCGTGAAATCGCGGAAGCCGGAAGCGGAATATTTAACGACTTCGCTTTCCGTGACCGCCTCCAAATCCTCCGCCATGGCGACAATATTGTAGGCGATGAGGTGCGGCAGGTGCGAAACCACGGCCAACACCACATCGTGGCGCGCGGCGTCCATCACTTCAACGCGTGCGCCGAGCGCGCGCCAGAATGCCGAAAGCGCGGCCACCGCTTCCTGATATTCCGGCCGTGGATCGTTCAGCGGCGTGACGATCATCCAGCGATTGTGAAACAGATGCGCCAGCCCCGCGTCCGGGCCCGATTGTTCGGTGCCGGCGAGCGGATGGCCCGGCACAAAGAACGCATCGGCGCGCGGCTTCACGGCGGCGACCACGGACGCTTTCACCGAACCCACATCCGAAAGCACGGCGCCCGGCTTCATGGCGTCGGCGATTCCCTGCGCGGCCGGCCCCATTGCGCCGACAGGCACGGCCAGAATGACAAGATCGGCGTCGCGCACGGCCTCTTCCGGCGCATCGACAATGACGCCGAGCCCGATCTCTTTCGCGCGCGCCCGCACGTCCGGCGATTGATCGTAGAGTGCAACCTGCACATCCGGCAGCGCTTCAGCCGTTGCGCGCGTGATCGAAGCGCCAATATGCCCGGCGCCGATAATGGCGATGCGTGAAAACATGATTCAGACCCGTGCGTAGGAGCCCAGCACGCGGGCATTGTCGAGCCCGTGTCCATCCAGAGCGGCGGCGCGCGGATCGTTGGGACTTAAAAAGCCTTCGATACGCACAATCACGCGCGGCTCCGAACGGCCGAGTTCACGCCCGACCAGATCGACCTCCTTGAGCGCGCGCTGCAAACGATGATGCGGATCGAACGCCAGCAGCAGCGTGATGTCGTCGCCCGCTTCTTCATTATCGCACGCCGCGAACACGGCAGCAGTGGGATCTTCCTCGATGGGCCCCAGCACGGGCAAAGCGCCGATCAGCCGCAAGGCGTGAAAGCGCGACTCGCTCAGCGCGGGCCACCATGAGCCCACGCCCGGCGCGGCCGGCCACGGCGTCACGGCGACGCTGTCATGGGGTTTCTCCACCACCTTCTGCAGCGCCAGCTGCGGCTCGGGCAGATGCTGGATGCGCGCCCGCGCTCCGAAATGACGCCGCGCCACATCGAACATGCGCGTCGGCTCGCCGCGCCCCCCGCCGACATAGACGTCGACCACGCGCTGACGGCGCAGCCCGGCGCTGATGAGCGCGCGCCAAAGCTCCACCACAAGTTCGCGCTCGATCGGCGCCTGCGCGCGAGAAATCAGGCGGCGCAGCATCTTTACCTCGCGGCCAGCACGGATCGGCGGCCCCGCGGCGTGCGCTTTAAGCCCCGCCACCGTGTCGGCGGCGCGCAGGCGTTCGCCCACCAAAGAAAGGATCGTTTCGTCTATGCGGTCGATTTCGGCGCGAATCGCCTCCATCGCCTGTTCTGGCTTGGCTTCATCATTCATCGCGGCGGACCTTAGCGGCCTTTGCGGCAAGCCGCCACGCCGAGTGCACGCACGGACACACTCCACAGCTTGGCTCTCCTAACGGGGGATACGGCGCGCGCGACGCACGTTATATAGGCGTGCATGATTCACGCAGCGAAGGTGCAGGCGGCAGGGGGCGTTCGAACGCTCGGTTTTGACGCGTCTTCCCCGCTTCAGCTTTCCAGTGGCGAAACGCTCGCACCGCTCGCGGTCGCGTTCGAGTCGTATGGCGCGCTGAACGCGGAGCGCACCAACGCCGTCCTGGTTTGTCACGGCCTGACCACCGATCAATTCGTCGCTGGCCCAAATCCAGTGACGGGGCGGCCGGCTTGGTGGCCGCGCATTGTGGGGCCCGGCCGTCCGATCGACACCAACCGCTTCTACGTCGTGTGCGCCAATGTGCTTGGCGGCGCGATGGGCACGACGGGGCCTTCTTCATCCGCCCCAGATGGCCAGCCTTACGGGTTGCGCTTCCCAGCCATCACGCTGGCCGACACCGTGCGCGTTCAATCCATGCTTATGGAAGCGCTCGGCGTAGAGAGCCTTTTCCTTGTGGTCGGGCCCGGCTTCGGCGGCATGCAAGCGCTGCAATGGTCGAGCGCTTATCCGAAGCGCGTGTTCGCCAGCATCGCCATCGCCGCCTCCGCACGCCAATCGACGCAAAATCTGGCGCTCAACGAATTGGGCCGCCAGGCCATCATGGCCGACCCGGACTGGCGCAACGGCGCTTATCTGGCCATCGGCGCTCGCCCCACGCGCGGCCTCGCAGTGGCGCGCACGGCGGCGCATATTCTGGGCGCGCCCGCATCGGAACTACGTGAGAAATTCGAGGCGGCGCGCAGCAGCGAACGCTTCGCCATGTCGGCCGCCGCCGAAGTGCGGGCATCCGGCGCCAGCTTTGTCGACCGCTTCGACGCCAATTCCTTCTTGTACCTCACGCGCGCGATGGACGGCTTCGATCTCGCCGGCGATTTCGGCGGCGCGCTCGCCAACGCCTTCACTGGCGGGCAGACCCGCCATTGCGTGATCTCTTTCAACAACGACCAGCGCCATCCGCCGGAAGAAAGCCGCGCCATCGCGCGCGCGCTGCTCGCGGCAGGGGCGGAAACCGCCAGCATCGAAATCGACAGCCCGCACGGCCACGACGCGCATTTGATGGAGGAGCCGGCTTTCGAAGCCGCGCTGACCGGCTTCATCGATAGCGCCGCCTCCGCGCGCGGCCTCAGCCTCTAAGGGCCAATCCATGACCGCGCAGCTTGAACTCGTCCACGTCGCACCTCCGCAAGCTCAGGCCGATCCGCGCGCCGACCATTTCGTCATCGGTCAGCTGATCGATTCCGGCGCACGCATCCTCGATATCGGCTGTGGCGACGGCGCGCTGATGCGTTTGCTGGCGCGCGAAAAGCAAGCGCGCTGCAGCGGCATCGAACGCGACCCGGCCAAAGTGCGCGCCTGCGTCGCGGCGGGCCTCAGCGTGACGCAAGGCGATGCGGCCGCCGATCTTTCAGCCTTTCCAGCCGGCGGATTCGACGTGGTGATCCTGTCGCAATCGCTCCAGAAGATGCCCGATCCGCGCGCTGTGCTGCGCGAAGCGGCGCGCATCGGCGGGCGTGTGATTGTCTCCATTCAGAACGCCGCGCATTGGCGCGCGCGCATTCAATTGCTCGTCGAAGGCCGCGCGGCGCGCTGGGGCGAGATCAACCGTCCTTGCACGGTGCGCGACATGGCCGAACTCGCGCGCGCATTGCGGCTTTCGGTCGAGACAGCGGTGCCAATCACGCGCGGACGCATTGGCGCACCTTTCGCCAAGACGGTATGGCGCGCCAATTGGTTCGCGGAAGAAGCTGTCTTCCTGCTGGCGGACTGATTCAGACGTCCGCCAATGCGAACGCCAAGCGCCCAATCAAGCCTTGCGCCTTAAGACGGCCTTCGGTCGCAAAAAGGCAAACGCAATCTTCGTCACCCAGCGTCACCGGTTGATGCTCGAGTTCGCCTCCCGTCGCAGCGAAATCGCCCGCCGCGAACGTCCCGAGTTCATCGCGATACGCACCTTTGAGCACGGTACAGAATTCTTGCCCCGAATGGCTATGCCGCGCCGTCGGCATGCCTGCGCGCACCGAGAGAAGATAGACGCGATTGTCCGGCGCGTGCGGCGTATCGACGGCAGCGCACCAAACGCCCGGCGCCACCCATTTGCGCGGCTTCAAGACCAAGCGCGCCAGCAAAGGACGGCGATCCGGCATATGAATGGGCGGCGCCGCATCGAGCCGCGCCATCGCGTCAGCAAGCGCGTCAGGCGCCAGCGCAGCCTCCGGCAATGCCGCAAGCGCCTCGCCTGAAACGGCTTCGAACGCCGCGCTCTGCTTCCGGCAAACCGGGCAGCCTTCAACGTGAGCGCCCACGACCAACCCGAAACCTGGATCAAGCGTGCCCGAAGCGTACGCCGCAAGAATATCGGGCGCGGGATGATGACGCGGGCTCATGAATATTGCTCCCAGTGCGCGCGCAGCTTGTTGAGCGCAAGCCGCAAGCGAGATTTCACCGTGCCGAGCGGCAGCGATAGACGCTCGGCGATTTCAGAATGTGGCCGATCCTCAAAGAAGGAGAGCTGTACCACCTGGCGCTGTTCTTCGGAAAGCGTGTCGAGCGCGACTTGCATGTGCGCTTCCGTTTCGACGCGCACGGCCGCTTCATCCGGCGCTTCGTCGTCGCTGACTTCATTAGAGACAACATAGGCGCCCCGATACGCAAACTCCGTGCGCTCGCGCCGCAACCGATCGATCCACGCATTACGCGCGATCACGAACATCCATGTCGACGCCTTGGCTTTGATTGGATCGAACGAGGACGCGCGCCGCCACACCGACAACATCGCATCCTGCATCAATTCTTCCGCTGCGGCCGGCGGGGCCCCCAACCGCATCAGGTACGACTTGATCTTGCCGGCATAGGCCTCAAACAGCTGGGCGAACGCCTCACGATCCCCACGCCCAATGCGCGCAAGCAAGTTTTCATCAGACGGGGCGGCGCCGTCATGCATAAGCCGTAGCCTCCCAGCGGCGCGCGGCGGCGGAGATAGGGCAATTGCAACCATTGCCGCTCTTACGCAGGCGCGCCCCTTGCGGATCAGCGTGATCCGCCGCCGCCCATGCGACGTATCCGCTCAAAGACCAATTGGTCGAGATCATTTGGGACCGCTTAATGGCATTCACTTCTCTGCCCGCATCGCCGCGCCAGCGTATCGCCGTGATCGGCTCGGGCATAGCCGGAATGTCGGCGGCGTGGCTGTTGAGTCAACGTCATGACGTAACACTATATGAGCGCGATGGACGCTTGGGCGGCCATTCCAATACGGTGAACGTCAAGACCAGCGACGGCATCACCCCCATCGATACCGGCTTTATCGTCTTCAACGACATCACCTACCCGAACTTGGTGGCGCTGTTCGAACATCTCGGCGTCGCCACGCAAGCCTCCGACATGAGCTTCGGCGTCTCGCTCAATGGCGGGCGGTTTGAATATTCTTCCACCGGCGCCTCAGCCTTTCTTTGCGGCGGGCGCAACCTGATCAGCCCGCGCTTTTGGTCGATGACCTGGGACGTGCTGCGCTTCTACAAGCAAGCGCCGCTTGAACTGACGCGGGCGCGCGCTGGGCTGATTTCGCTCGGCGACTATCTCAGCCGCGGCAAGTATGGCGAGGCCTTTCAACGCGATCACCTCTTGCCGCAAGCGGCGGCGATCTGGTCGGCGCCACTGGCGGAAATCCAACACTACCCAGCCTGCGCGTTCGTGCGCTTCTTCGAAAATCACGGCCTTCTCAAGCTTTCCGGCCGCCCAAAATGGCGCACCGTGGAACGCGGAAGCCGCGCTTATATCGATAAGCTCACCGCGCCTTACGCCGCCAGCGCGCAACTCAATTGCGGCGCCGTTTCAGTGCGGCGTGAGGCTGGCGCCGCTTGGGTGCGCGATGCGCAAGGGCGCGCGGAGCGTTATGATGGCGTGCTCATTGCCGCGCATGCCAACGATGCGCTTACCATGCTCGATGATGCCGATGCACGAGAACGCGCGCTGCTCGGCGCCTTCCGTTACACGACAAACCGCGCCGTGCTGCACACGGACCGCACGCTGATGCCGCGGCGCGAGGCGCTATGGGCAAGCTGGAATTATGTCGGCGAAAACCCTGAGGGCGGCTGCGTCGTTTCCTATTGGATGAACCGCCTGCAACGCCTCTCCTGCAAAGAACAGATCTTTCTTACGCTCAATCCGCGCACCCTGCCGCGCCCGGAAACCGTGCTCTATGAAACCGAATATGAGCATCCTCTGTTCGACGCGGCGGCGCTGCGCGCGCAAGAGCAATTGTGGACGCTGCAAGGCACGCGCAACACATGGTTCGCGGGCGCGCATTTCGGCGCTGGCTTTCACGAAGACGGGTTGCAAGCGGGCTTGGCCGCAGCCGAGCATATGGGCGGTGTGCGCAGACCGTGGCGCGTGCCAGACGAAAACGGCCGCATCCACTTGCCGCAATCAGTGGCGGCTGCGGCGTGAACGCGATTTACCAAGGCGTCGTGCGCCACGAGCGGCCGGGCAAGCATCGCCTGCGCTATCGCGTCTTTATGTTGGCGCTGGATCTCGACGCATTGCCGACGCGCTTGCGTTTGTTCGCGCACAATCGCTTTGACCTGCTCTCGTTGCACGACCGCGATCATGCCAATCGCAACAACACACCGATCAAGCCGCAAATCGAAACCAAACTGCGCGAGGTCGGCATCGCCTGGAGCGGCGGGCGCATCGTGCTGCTGACGATGCCGCGCCTTTTCAATTACGTCTTCAATCCGCTCAGCGTCTATTTCTGCTACCGGCCGAACGGCGCCCTGGCCGCGATTGTGCACGAAGTATCGAACACGTTTGGCGAGCGCGGTTTTTATGCACTCGCCGCCACGCGCAGTGAAAACGGCGTCGTGCTGCAACGCTGCGCCAAGGATTTCTTTGTCTCGCCTTTTCTGGAGATGGATCTCAGCTACGAGTTCCGCATCATCCCGCCTGGCGAGCAGGCCAGCATCGCGATGATCGTGCGGCGAGGCGAAAACATCGCGCTGACCGCATCTTTCGCCGGCGCACGCGCGGCATTGACGGATGCGAACATCTTACGGGCGTGGGCGGCCCATCCTCTGATGACGCTCAAAGTGATCGCAGGCATTCATTGGGAAGCGCTGAAGATGTGGCTCAAGGGCGTGCGCTATCTCGGCCGCCGTGGCGGGTCAAAGGCGGATCAGCCTTCGATCGCTTCCTGATTGGTCTCGCCCGTGCGGATGCGCAGCACGCTGTCCAGGTCGTAAACCCAAACCTTGCCGTCGCCGATCTTGCCGGTTTTCGCCGCCGTGACGATTTTTTCCACTGCGTTCTCGGCCAAGGGATCGGGCACGACGACCTCGATCTTCACCTTCGGCAGTAACTTCACTTCGTACTCGGCGCCGCGATAGACCTCGGTCTTGCCCTTTTGGCGGCCAAAGCCGCGCACCTCAGAAACCGTCAGGCCCGAAATGCCGACATCCTTGAGCGCATCAAGCACTGGATCGAGGCGGCTCGGTTTGATGATGGCGGTGACAAGTTTCATGATCTTTGTCGATAAGACGCGCGCCAGAGAGATTCCGCAAGCGCGAGAGGGCCCCCACTCTGTTTTCTTGCCGCCCTGCGTAATCCAACGGCAACAGACGAAGCGCTCAATCCGCCGCCCGCCACCCCGATTCGCGTGAGCGGGGCGGCTCTGCGGGCCGCGCGCGTTCAGGTGCTTTCGCCAACAAAACGCGTCCTTGCGAACGCGCCGTCGAAGCGTAAAGCCGCTTCACCGCCTCCATGAGCACCACGCCGCCGAGCGCGGGCCACACCACCTCGCCAACCCTTTCGAACGCATTCGCGCCGTGCACGAAGGGCCCCCATCCCGATGGCGGCGCATAAAGCGCGCGCGCCGATGCGATCGGCTCAAACATGGAATCGGCCAGCAGCCCCGCGAGCTGATGACGTGAATAGGGCCGCCCATGCCCGAACGGCGTGGAATCGAGCTGCGCCCACAAACTCCAGCGATTGGCCGCGATCACCACCAAGCGCCCTTCAGGCGCCATCACCCGCCAAATTTCGCGCAGCAGCTGAGCCGGCACATGGCTTTCTTCCAAGGCGTGCACCAGCAGCACGCGATCGAAAATCGCATCGATGAACGGCAGACGCGCTTCTTCCGACAATACGCTCAGACCGGGCGCATCGCCGGGCCACGGCTCCACCCCTTGTTCCGCCGGCATCAAAGCGGCGACACGGCGCGCGCTGGCCCGGAACCTATCCAGATAGGGCGTCACATAACCGACGCCGAGCACATCCAGCCCATCTGCCTGAGGCCAAAGCGCGGCCAGACGCCGCCCTAACGCGCGGCGCGCGGCGTCGCCCAACGGAGACGCGTAGAAACGTTGCAGGCCAAGGACATCGACGCGCATGGGTTCAACAGTTAAGCTAGGACATGCTGCAAATTCATCAATTCCCATGCCTCGACGATAATTACGGTTTTCTGGTCCACGATACGTGGAGCGGTTCCACCGCCACAATCGACACCCCGGATGCCGACGAAATTTTGCGTCAGGCGGAAGCCAAGAGATGGCGGATCACCGACATCTGG
>JAUIJZ010000002.1 GCA_030430715.1 Alphaproteobacteria bacterium | reverse complement strand
CGGCAAGGCGGATCGGCCTTACAAGGTTGACGACTCGATGCTGCCGATCGTGGATTTGGGCGAAGCGCTTGGCTTCAATATTTTCTCCAGCGACTACGATATACTTGTGCTGTTACACGAAACAGAGACAGCATCTCACAAAGACCTTGCATCGTGCCTCAGTCCTTCGTCCGCAACACTGGACCGGAGGCTGAATGTTCTGCGTTGCAAAGGGCTTGTTGACGCAGCGGTAGATGGCGTCGACCAACGCCGCCGCAATTTCGCGTTGACCCCCGAAGCCAGACAAATTCTGGACGAGGAGCTTTCATTGTTTTGCACGTGGCGCGCGTCGCAGCCGGATGCTTCGGTCGCGCTTCAGGGGATGATTGGCCGGCTGCAATCGCGGTTGCGCATGAAGATATTCGACCCGCGCTATGGGTTGATGGTCAGCGCGTATCGTAATGAGGGCGTGCGCACATTGCCGTTGCGCGAACTGGCGCAAGTGTCGCAAGGCACGTTCTTCAACAAGCTCCGAGAGCTGAAGGAGACTGGCGTCGTCGACTCGGTTCGTGACAGCGACGATGGCAGAGAGGTGCGCGTCTACTTGTCTAAATGGGCGCTGCGGGCCATGGATGACGCGAATGGCGATATGACAAATGGGCGCTCAATTGCGTGCGTGAAGAAGCCGAGTAGCGCCGTTCTTCTCGCAATGGCCTCGTTCCAGGCCGGCATCCCTAGAAGGACAATAAAGTGGACTACAGACGAATTGGCGGCTCGGGCCTGCAAGCGCCCGTTCTTTCGTTCGGTACCGCCACTTTCGGCGGCGGCGACGAATTCTTTCGCAAATGGGGCACGACCAATGTCGCCGAGGCGCGCCAGCTTCTGGATGCGTGCTTCGATGCGGGAGTGAATTTCTTCGACACCGCCGATGTCTATTCAAGCGGCGCGGCGGAGCAAATTCTCGGCGAGGCGCTCGGCGCGCGCCGCCGCGAGGCGCTGATCGCGACGAAGCTGGGGTATCGCTCGGGCCCTGGCCCCAATGATGTCGGCGCCAGCCGGCAGCACATCATCTCCGCATGCGAAGCTTCGTTGCAGCGGCTGAAATGCGATCACATCGATCTGTTGCAGCTGCACGGCTTCGATGAGAACGCGCCGGTCGAGGAGAGCCTGCGCGCGTTCGAGGATCTGATTTCGGCGGGTAAGGTCCGCTATATCGGCGCGTCGAATTTCTCGGGCTGGCAATTGGCGAAAATGGTTGGCGCGGCCGATCATCTTGGCCTGCCGCGCCTGATTTCGCACCAGGTGCAATACTCGCTTCTGCACCGCGAGTTTGAGCACGAGCTGATGCCCGCCGGTTACGATTTCGCTGTTGGCGGCCTGGTGTGGAGTCCGCTCGCGGGCGGAAAGCTCAGCGGCAAATTCAGACGCGGCGCCGAAGCGCCCGCCGATAGCCGGACGGCGAAGATGGGCGGCGTCGATGCGTCAGGCGGCGTGTTGTACGATATCGTGGACGTGCTCGTGGAGATCGCGCGCGAGCGCGGGAAAAGCCCGTCGCAAGTGGCGATCAATTGGCTGCTCGCGCGGCCCACGATCGATGGCGTCGTCATCGGCGCGCGCAGCGTGGAGCAATTGCGCGACAATCTCGGCGCGGTAGGGTGGCGCTTGTCAGAAGAGGAAATCGCGCGACTGAGCGCTGTCAGCGAGCCGCCTGTGCCGTATCCATATTCGCATCAGCGCAAATTCACCGATCTGCTGCGCCCGATGCGCTGAGGCGGCTTATGCCTTAAACACATCCGCATAAGTTTGACGCAGCACGTTCTTCTGCACCTTGCCCATGGCGTTGCGCGGTAAATCGCTGGTGACGATGATGCGGCGCGGATGCTTGAAGCGTGCTAGCTGCGCCGCGGCGGCGGCTTGTAGCTCTTGCTCGGATGGTTCGGCGTCTTTCTTCGCCACAACGATCGCGACCACGGCTTCGCCGAGATCGGGATGCGGCACGCCGATGACGGCGCTTTCGGCTACACCCTCGACGGCGTCGAGCACGTCCTCGATTTCCTTGGGATAGATGTTGTAGCCGCCGGCGATGATGAGATCCTTGGCGCGGCCAACGATGGAGACGCGCCCGTCCTCGTTCTCAATGGCGACATCACCGGTGATGAAATAGCCGTCGGCGCGGAATTCCTGCGCGGTCTTTTCCGGCATGCGCCAATAGCCTTTGAAGACGTTGGGGCCCTTGATCTCGATGACGCCCGGCTCGCCGCGCGCGAGATGCTTGCCGTTCTCATCGGCGATGCGCAGCGACACTTCCGGCAGCGCGTAGCCGACCGTGCCGGCGATGCGTTCGCCGTCGAGCGGGTTGGAGGTGATCATGCCCGCTTCGGTCATGCCGTAGCGTTCGAGCACTTTCATGCCGGTGCGTGCTTCGAACGCGCGGTGCGTTTCGGCCAGCAACGGCGCCGAACCGGAAATGAAGAGGCGCATGCTTGCACAATCTGCGGCGGCGAATTCCGGCAGCGCGAGCAGGCGGGTGTAGAAGGTCGGCACGCCCATCAGCACGGTAGCGCGCGGCAGCAGCGCGCGAATCTGCGCGGCGTCGAATTTCGGCAGGAAGATGCACGGAATGGCGCTGAGGAACGCGCAATGCAGCGCGATGAACAGCCCGTGCACGTGGAAGATTGGCAGGGCGTGCAGGAGCACATCTTTCGGGCCAAAGCCCCAGAGCTTCACCAGCGTCTCGGCATTTGAAACGAGATTGCCAATGGACAGCATGGCGCCCTTGGAGCGTCCGGTCGTGCCTGAGGTGTAGAGGATGGCGGCGATATCGCCGGGTGTGCGTGGCGCGATCGCTTCGTCCGCCGGCGCGGCGATCGCTTCGGCCCAGAAGGGCGAGCTTGCTTGTTCGCCCAAGACAGCCATATGCGGCGCGGCAACCTCGCGCGGTTTGCTCAAAACAACGAGCGCGGGTTCGGCGTCGGAGATGAAATAGTCGAGCTCGGCCGGTGTGTAGGCGGTGTTGAGCGGGATGTAGATCGCGCCGACGCGCAGACAGGCGAGGTAAAGCGCGACCGCGCCGATGGATTTCTCGACCTGCACAACGACACGGTCGTCAGGTTGCACGCCGCGCATGCGCAGCAGCGCGGCGAAGCGCGCCGAGAGTTCGTCGAGATCGGCGTAGGAGAAAATGCGCCCGTCTGGATCAATGAAGGCCGGCGCCTGCATCGCCTGCGCGAAACGTGATCGAAATGTGGCGTAAAGGTTCATGCGGTTGGCATGCGGCGCGGATACGCAGGCGTCAAGCGTTGCGCTGGCGTCGCGGGGCGCCCATGATATCGGGAAGGAGAGCGTGCATGGGTTCGCCGGCCGATTTCACCATTATCGTGCTGATCGTGGCGATCGGCGTTGCGCTCTGGTCGATCTATGACCGCATGGTTCAGCTGCAACGCGATGTCGAGGCGCTCAAGCGCAAGCTCGACGCGCAGGATGCGCCGCCAGAGCAAAGCTAAAAGCAAAGAAGGGCGGCCCTGGATTGAGCCGCCCTTAGAGTTGAGATCGCAGCGTTTCCGCTATTCGGCGCGTGGGCGTGTTTCGTCCACGGGGATCGGGTCATCCGGCGGCACGAGCTTGAGGTGCGGGAACGGAATCTCGATGCCGTTCGCATCGAAGGCCAGCTTGATGCGCTTGAGATATTCGCGCCCGACCGTCCATTGCTTGCTCGGGAAAGTGCGGATGCGAGCTTTGAGCATGACGCCGGAATCCGCGAGCTGATCGACGCCGAAGATCTCGATATTGTCGAGCATCAGCTCGCCAAATTCGGGCACGGCTTTCAGCTCGTCGCCGGTCTGCTTCATCAATTCGAGCGCTTTGACGATGTCCGAGGAATAGGAGATCGAAAGATCGAACACGTAGTTCGAGAAATCTTTCGTCTTGTTGTGAATGATCTGCGCTTCGCCGTAAGGGATCACCTGCAACGTGCCGTCGAAGGCGCGCAATTTGATTGTGCGTAGCGACATATCTTCGACGACGCCGGCGGAATCGGCGATCGAGACAATGTCGCCGACAGAGACGACATCCTCGATGATCAGGAAGATGCCGGTGAGAAAGTCTTTCACCAGCGTTTGCGCGCCGAAGCCGACCGCGACGCCGACAATGCCGGCGCCGGCCAGCAATGGGGCGATCTCCACGCCGACCTGAGCCAGCACCATCATCGCCGTGATGACAAACAGCACGGAGGTGACGAGCCCGCCGACGACGGGCGCAATGGTGCGCAACTGGGCCGCACGGCGCGGCCCGCTGGCGCGATCGGCGATGCGGGCGAACACGCGCTTGATGGCGGCATTGGCGAGTTCTATCGCCGCCAACATGACGACGATGATGAGCACGCCGCGCCCGGCGATGGCGAGAATGGCGCCCATCGGCCCTTCCATCATCGCGGAAAGGTCAACGCCCCAAATCTGCAGCGCGAGCAAGATCACGCCAACCGCGATAGCAAGGCGCGCAATCGGCATTGTCCATTTGCCGAACGAACCATTCTTCTTTTTCTTGTTATTATGGTCTTCGGTTTCGTCATGCGGGGCCAGTCGTGAGCCGATGGCTTTCAGGACAAGACGCAGCAACGCCAAAATGACCATCGCGCCGATGATGACGAGAAGGGTCAGGCCCGCGCGCAGCGCCGCTTCCTGCGGATCGAGCGCCAGCACGCCAGAGACGAAGCTTTCGACCTGAGCCCACAAATCGCCGAACACGGCGCGCGCCTCAAGCGCTGCTTGGCTGGGCGCCGGTGGGGCGGCTTGTGGAGCTGTCTGCATGCAAATCCTCTATGAGCGTTTGTGATTTGGGGGAGAGATAGAGGGATCGCCGCTCGATTTCGAGCGCACGGGGACGAAATTCACGATTGACGTGGCGTCGTCCGCGCGAATGCCAGCGCAAACCACCCCAAAATCAGCGTGACGCCGCCAAAGGGGGCCAGCATGGCAAGGCCGCGCACATGCGTCAGCGCAAGCGCATAAAGCGTTCCCGCAAACAGCGCAGCGCCGCCGAGGATCATTGCGCCGGCGATCAAATTCACTTTGCCTGTGCGATTGGCGATGGCGAGGCCTGCCGCAGCGGTCGCGAGCTGAATGAAACCGCCCAGATGGATGCGCTCAATATCCGCGGCGCGTGTTTCGGGCAGAGCATGAGCGGCGATGGTCAGCATGATGAGCGCGAGCGCGCCCGAGAGCGCGGCCAGTATATTGAGCAATCGCATTGAGGACGTTTAGCGCAGCGGCGCGGCGCGCGAAAGCGGCCACGCATGGAGCGCGGCCGCTTGATGATCGTTGAAAGCGATTAGCCTCGCGCGTAGCGGATCATGTCGCGCGCTTCGCTCATGGCATCGCGGTGCGCCTGGTTGTAGCAATCGGCGCGCGCATCCATCGAGGTGTGGGTGAGTTGCGCCTCGGCTTGCTCACAGGCCATGCGCGCGGCGTCGCTGATACGCTGACGCAGCAAATCCGCGTCGTGCTCATAACGCAAATCAAGGTCTTGCGCATTGACCACAACAATTCCTGTCACGCGCTCATTGGCGCCGCCGCCTCGGCTATAGCTACCCGCATTCTGCACAGGCGGAGCAATGACGATCTCATTCGACGGATATTTTTGCGCGAATGCCCCCGGACTCGCCGCGGCCAATCCGAGCGCAGCGGCAATGGCGATGGCCGAGCTTCTATGGGTGCGAAACATGGAACTTCTCCAGCAATGGCGCCCGTTGCGGGCTCGTCTCTTGCTGGCCAAACACATGGGGAGGCGTGTCGTTCCGGAGGGAACTACACGCGTGTGTGAGCGGCGATGTTACGTGCGTTCGTTGCGATAGGTGAGGCCGATGACTATGCCGAGCGCGCAAGTCCACACGATGGCGAGCGCGATTTGTACGGTGGCCGCATCAAGGCCGACATACCGCGACAAAGCCGGCGCGGCGAAGGGAACAAGACCAACAAGGCCGATCACCCAGATCAGCATCACCAGCCAGCCTTCGGCGCTGCTAGGGCCGATGCCCCAGCCAATTCTTTTTGGACCGAACCATCCGCGCGGCATGTTCGCCTCCACACATTTGGTTGTGAGACGTTACACTCCCGCGCGGTTTTTCACCAGATCATCAACCACGCTCGGATCGGCGAGGGTGGAGGTGTCGCCGAGATTCCCGAGTTCGTTCTCGGCGATCTTGCGCAGGATGCGGCGCATGATTTTTCCGGAACGGGTTTTCGGCAGGCCCGGCGCCCATTGAATGACGTCCGGTGTGGCGGTCGGGCCGATCTCACGCCGCACATATTGCACCAATTCGCGCTTGAGATCGTCGCTCGGCGCGATGCCTTCCTTCAGCGTGACGTAGCAATAAATGCCTTGGCCTTTGATGTCGTGCGGATAGCCGACCACGGCGGCTTCGGCGACTTTGGTGTCGGCGACAAGCGCGCTTTCGATTTCGGCGGTGCCGATGCGATGGCCCGAAACGTTGATCACATCATCCACGCGGCCTGTGATCCAGTAATAGCCGTCTTCGTCGCGGCGGCAGCCGTCGCCAGTGAAATACGTGCCGGGATAGGTGCGGAAATAGGTGTCGAAAAAGCGCTGGTGGTCGCCATAGACGGTGCGCATCTGGCCCGGCCATGAATCGAGCAGAACGAGATTGCCGCTCGTCGCGCCGTCAAGGAACGCGCCTTTCTCATCGACCAGCGCCGGTTTAACGCCGAAGAAGGGACGGGTGGCGCTGCCGGGTTTCATGGCCGTGGCGCCGGGCAGGTTGGTGATGAGCGCGCCGCCGGTTTCGGTTTGCCACCAGGTATCGACAACCGGGCAGCGTGAATCTCCGACCGTGCGATAATACCAGAGCCACGCTTCGGGATTGATCGGCTCGCCGACGCTGCCGAGCAGACGCAAGCTGGCGCGCGACGTTTTCTTCACCGGCTCTTCGCCTTCACGCATCAAGGCGCGGATCGCGGTGGGCGCGGTGTAGAAGATGTTGATCTTGTGCTTGTCGATCACCTCCCAGCAACGCGAAGAGGTGGGATAGTTCGGCACGCCTTCGAACATGACCGTCGTCGCGCCGTTCGCGAGCGGGCCATAGACGATGTAGGTGTGGCCGGTCACCCAGCCGACATCGGCGGTGCACCAATAGATGTCGCCATCGTGGTAATCGAACACATATTGGTGCGTCATCGCCGCATAGACGAGATAGCCGCCCGAGGTGTGCAGCACGCCCTTGGGCTTTCCGGTCGAGCCTGAGGTGTAGAGGATGAAGAGCGGATCTTCCGCATCCATGATTTCGGGCGGGCAGTCGGAGACGACGCGCTCGGCTTCGCGCTCATAAACGACATCGCGGCCGGCTTGCATCGGCACATCGGCGCCCGTGCGGGTGACGACGATCACGCGGTCGACGGCGGCGTTTTCACACGCAGCATCGACATTGGCTTTAAGGGGAATGGTCTTGCCGCCGCGCACGCCTTCGTCGGCGGTGATGACGACCTTGGATTCGCAATCCTTGATGCGGTTGGCGAGGCTGTCAGGGCTGAAGCCGCCGAACACGACCGAATGAATAGCGCCGATACGCGCGCAGGCCAGCATCGCATAGGCCGCTTCCGGGATCATCGGCAGATAGATGGTGACGCGATCGCCCTTGGTGACGCCATTGGCTTTCAGCACATTGGCGAAGCGGCAGACATGTTCGTACAATTCGCGATAGGTGATGGTTTTGGATTCGGCGGGATCGTCGCCCTCCCAGATGATGGCGACTTGATCGGCGCGCTTTTCCAGGTGGCGGTCAATGCAATTGGCGGCGACATTGAGCTGTCCGTCATAAAACCAGCGGATGCGGAAGTCCGCTTCGTTGAAATTGGTGTCTTTCACCTGGGTGTAAGGCTTGATCCAATCGAGCCGGCGGCCCTCGATGCCCCAGAACGCCTCCGGATCGGCCAAAGCGGCGGCATGCTTGGAACGATAGGCCACGTCATCGACATAGGCGCGCTGCGCCCATTCTGCGGGGACGGGGATGATGGTTTCGGACATTTCTGTTCCCTGGGTCTTGGTGTGCCGCTTGGCTTTGGTCCGATTGTCGCGATGCGCACTGTTAGTTCAAGCGCCTGCACGGATCAGGGGCGAGATTTCGCGCGCAAAACGCCGCGCTGCTGCGCCAAGGTCGCGGCAATTACGCCGCATTGGCGTCACGATCCGGGAGATGATCGCGTGTGCGTCGTCAATGTGTTGACGCTGGGCGGCTGCCGGTACTCCTCCCCCCAAGCCGGTGGCCGCCCCTTTCACATTTTCAGCTCAGAACCTAACATGATCGCCGGGCTGCGGGCCCGGCGGCTTTACACGCCGAACAATAGATAAGAATTGCGGAGGAAAAGATGCGGGCTTTGTCCTCTCTCTGCGCAGTGGCGTGCTTAGGCGTTGCGCTTGGCGCACTCGCTCAATGGCCGCCGGCGCGCGGGCAGTCCAACCTTGTTCAAGATGGGACGGCCGCTTTCGTTGTTTCCGAGATCGAATATGCCATCGGCGACGCGGCAGAGGCAGGGGCTTGTCCGGGCGGTACGACCGAAGGCTACGCGAATATATTGGATGCGTGGGTCAATCGCCCGAGCTTCGATCGTCCGGAGAATGAGCTCACTGAAGCAGACCTCGCGCCACATTTCCGGCGGTTGCTGAGCGATCCGCAGAATTATTGCCAGCACCCGGAGCTTGGCGTGGCGGATGCGCGCTTCCGCACCGTTTCCGGTTCGAACGCGGCGGCGATGGGCATTGATCTTGACGGGCAAGTGTCGCGCGCGGGAAGCGCTGCGGCGGCGGGAACATGCGCGCATGAGGATTTCTCCGGCGCGAACGGACAGCGCGGCATCGACAACCAATTTTATCGGGTGGTGGGCTGCACAACGTCGTTCAGCAGTTCCGGCCAATCCAATGATTTGATGCAAGAGCAGATGCTCACTGGCCAATGGGGAATTTTGATCAGCTTGAGCGACGTAGATGATCTGCGTAACGATAACGATGTCGGCGTGCATTTCCGCGTGTTGGCCGAGCCGCTTTCTTTAAGCCCGTCCCGCGAAGTGCTGCCATTCTCGACCTATGCGGTCGATGCAGATCCACGCTTCCAGGCGGCGACGCGTGGCCGCATCCGCAATGGCGTTCTGACGACAGATCCCGTGGATGTTCGCTTTTACTCTGTGTTTGACGCGGATTTGCGGCTTGAGCGGCCTTTGCGCGAGGCGCGTATAGATGCGCGCCTCGGCGAGGGCGGCGTGCTTGATGGCATTCTCGCGGGATACACCCCGGTCGAAGACATGTGGAACGTGCATTTCGGGTTTCGCGATGCGTTGAGAAATGGCGCGAGCGAAGCCGCGCCGCTGACTTTGCGCAATAGTAAGAGCGTAGGCCAAGCCTACACCATCGGCGGCTATACTTGCGAAGGCGCATATCATGCGCTGCTGGCCAATGCAGATGGGCACAGGGATGCGCAAACCGGCCGCTGCACGTCGATCTCGACGCAATATCGCTTCCGCGCGGTCCCCGCGTTCATGATCCAGGAAGAGGGCGGACCGAGCTAAACAGCGGATGTCACCGCACTCGCGGGTTCGGCGCGCGGGCGCAAGAGCAGAAGCGCAAGGAACGACAGCACGCCGGCGAAGGCTAGATAATAGCCGACATAGTGAAGCCCGCCCGTGCTCACCAATTGTTCGGCGATGAGCGGGGTCATGCCGCCGCCGATCACGCCGCCGACATTGAAGGCGATGCTCACGCCGGTATAGCGCACGCGCGCGGGATAGAGGCTTGTCAGCCAGGCGCCGAGCGGGCCGTAGACAAAGCCCATAATCAGCAATGCAAGGCAAAGAAACGCAGCGATCAGCCAAAGCGAACCCGCGCCCATAAGCGGCGCCAGCAAAAAGCTGGCGGCGACGACGAGGCCGCAGCCCCACATCAGCACTTTGCGCGGGCTGGAAAAGTCGGACCAAGTCGCAGCCCAGATCGTGCCGATGGCCATGAACAAAATCGAGAGCAGCTGAATGCCGAGAAAACTCTCGCGCGTGTAGCCCAGTGTGCCAACGCCGTATCCCAACGCAAATGCGGTCGCGAGATAATAGAGGCAAAAGCAGGCGACGACGCCGAACGTGCCGCCTAAAACATGCAGCCAATGTTTGCTTAGCACTTCGCCGAACGGTACGTGCGCGGGCGCGGCTTCGGCGAGCGCGGCTTTGAATTCCGGAGTCTCGGCGAGCGTGAGGCGCACCCAAAGGCCCAGCCCCACCAAGACGAAGCTGGCCAGGAAGGGAAGGCGCCAGCCCCAGCTCATGAATTGCTCTTGGGTAAGAAGGAGGCCGAGCAACAAGAAGAATCCGTTGGCGCAATAAAGCCGATCGGCCCGCCAAGTTGCGGAAACATGCCGAAGCGTGCGCGCCATCCTGGCGGCGCGTTTTCAATCGCAAACAGCGCCGCGCCGCCCCATTCGCCGCCAAGACCGAAACCCTGTCCGAAGCGCAAGATGCACAGAAGCAGAGGCGCGACCCAACCAACCATCGCATAGGTGGGCAAAAACGCGATGGCGACGGTGGAGCCGCCCATCAGGAGTAGCGAAGCGACAAGCGTGGATTTGCGCCCGATGCGGTCGCCGAAATGACCGAAGAACACAGCGCCTACGGGCCGGGCGATGAAGGCAAGCGCGAAGGTCGCGTAAGAGGCCATCAGCTGCGCGGACGCGGATTCGCTTGGAAAGAAGAGCGGGCCGAACACAAGCGATGCGGCGGTCGCGTAAATGTAGAAATCGTAGAACTCGACAGCCGTGCCGACGAGGCTGGCGGCGAGCACGCGCCGATTGTGCGGTGTGTTGATAGCGGGTTCGGTCAATCCAGCCCCCTGCGTGAACTAAGTTAGTGACCAACCGGCTTCGACGGCGAGCGTTTGGTTGGTGACGCGGTGCGCGGCCGGCGTGGCGAAGAACAAAACGCCTGCGCCAATGTCGCGCGGATCGCACAGGCCAAGCGGCGGCATGCGATGCGCGGGCCCGTCCGGACTTGGGCCTTTGGCGTGAATGGCGCCGGGCGTGGCGACGCCGCCGGGCAGCAGCGTGTTCACGGTGATTTTGTGCTCCACCAATTCAAGCGCGCTGGCGCGGGTGAGCCCGGCGAGCGCGCCCTTAGAGGCGGCGTAAGCGGCGTGGCCTTTCACCAATCCGCCCATCAAGGCGACGGAAGCGATGTTGATGATGCGTCCGCCTTTGCCCGCCGCGACCATGGCGCGCGCAATTTCGCGGCTCATGAGATAAGGGCCGCGCGCATTGATGTCGCTGGTGCGGTCCCATTCTGCGGCGGTGGCTTCGAGCAGCAACTCGCGATCCTGCACGCCGGCATTGTTGACTAAAGCCCAGGGCGCGCCGTGGCGTGCGATCATTTCGGCGCAGCCGCGCACG
Organism: Alphaproteobacteria bacterium; assembly: GCA_030430715.1. Taxonomy (GTDB): domain Bacteria; phylum Pseudomonadota; class Alphaproteobacteria; order Caulobacterales; family Aquidulcibacteraceae; genus Vitreimonas. The sequence goes on along the minus strand of JAUIJZ010000002.1, from coordinate 64,760 downwards.
ATGGAGGCCTCGTCGGCCATGTCGATCATGATGGCGTCGGCCTTGTGGCCGGCGGCGACGAGTTTGTCGGCCTCGCGTTTGGCGCCGGCTTCGTCACGGTCGGCGATGATGATGGTCGCGCCTGCTTCCGCCAGCACTTCGCAAATACCGACGCCGATGCCGCTCGCGCCGCCCGTAACGAGCGCGACCCTGCCGGCAAGGCTGAACGCGTCTTGGTGCTCGCTCACGATTTCCCCCGAATTTTCTTTTTGTGTTTTTTAGGGGAACGCACGCGGATCGCCAAGCGCGCCGCTAATTGCCGGAGCCGTACGGCCGGGTGATGATTTCAAGATAATGGCCGGAGGGATCGCGGAAATAGCAGCCGCGGCCGCCATCATTGCGGTTGATCTCGCCTTTGCGCTTGGCGGCGGGATCGGCCCAATACTCCAGCCCGCGTTCTTGTATGCGGGCGAAGATTTCGTCCCATTCCGTTTCGCTCACGAGGAACGCGTAATGCTCGATGGTCAGAGGCTCGCCGGACGACATGAAATCGAGGCTGACGCCATTGCCGGTCTCGACCAGCGTGAAATGGCCGAAGCGTCTGGGCGCGCCAAGGCCCAGAACCTCGGCGTAAAAGCGCGCTGACTCATCTTGGTCGCGCGCGTGAACGATGGTGTGGTTGAGTTCAACGGCCATCGTTTCGATATAGGAAGCGCATGGCGGTAAGGGGAGTTCGTTCCATGCCTGTCGCGAAATCCCGTGTGCGCAGCATCGCGCTTTCGTTCGAGAATGTGAGCGAAGTCCAGCATATGGACCGGCGCGCGTTCCGCACCCCGCGCAAGATTTTCGCGACCCTCCCGCCCGGCGAGGCGGCGGTAAACCTGCTGTTTGACCCGCCAACCCAGGAATTCTTCTGCGAACAGGCGCCGGAAGCGATCGCGCCGCTGCCGGGCGGCTGGGGGCGCATGGGCATGAGCCGCTGCGATCTCAAGGCGGTCGATGAGGCGACGCTGATCTCGGCGCTGAAGGCCGCGCATGGCTTGGCCAACACACCTCGACCGAAACGGAAGCGCCGCTCACAGAAATAGCCCGTTGGGCGATGGCGCAGCACCGCGAAGCGCCACACTCTTGGGCATGACATGCGCAATTTGCAGCGCTTCGTCTCACATCTGCGTGCGCAGGGCTTGGGACGCGATCCATGCGTGCCTTATCTGCGTTGGAGATGAGATGCTTGATAAGGTTTCGTTCAGCAATACGAAGTTAATTTGAACGGACGGAGACGTACAGGATGCTCGAGAAAAGAATCGGCGATCCGTGTCCGACCTGCCAAACGGCGCTTCAGCGCCGCCGGTCAACGTTTCGCACTATTGTCGGCGATGTCGCCTATTGCGCCCGCTGTTGCTCTTCCTTCGAAATCGCCCATGAGGACGATCTCGGCTTGGGGCTGCACTTGGCGCCCGAATTTGCCCCGCTCGGCGGGCGCTGAAATCTAGCGCGGCCAGGGCGGCGCGCCGCCGGTTATCGTATGCCAGCGAAGCCGCGCGTTTTTTGACGGGCCGCTCCTCACGGACGCCCAAATCCGCTATAGTGTTCGGAACAACAACGGCCGCGCCGCGGTTTTCCGAGCGTGATTGCGCTCGCTCAAGGCCGCATCTGGGTGCGGTGCTGGAATGAGAAGCGCCCGTAGGGCGAGGAAAGGCGATCATATGGGCTGGAAAGACATTCTCGTTATCGTCGCCGACGCCGCGCAGGACGAACCCGCCCTGGCGCTTGGTGAAGTGCTGGCCAGCCGTTGCGGCGGGCACATCGCGGCGGCTTTTCTCACTGCGCTGCCGGATGAACCGCTCGCTTATGAGCCGACGGTCGTTGCCGGTGTTTGGGCTGAATTGCTGGGGCGCGCGCGCCAGGAGGCCGAAGCGGAGCGGCAAAAGGTTCGGACGCGGCTGGAGCGGATGAACCGGCCTTGCGATTTACGCGATGCGGAGGCGCTGTCGCGCGATCTCGGACGCGTGGCGGCCGTGCATGCGCGCTATGCGGATGTTGCGGTGATGACGCGGCCCTCGGAAGGCCCGAACGCGGAATTGCACGAAGAAATCATCGAAGGCGTGTTGTTTCATTCAGGCCGGCCCGCTCTGGTGGCGCCGCCGAATTGGAAGGGTGACAGCATCGGCAAGCGCGTCGTGATCGCCTGGGACGCCAGCCGCGAAGCGACGCGTGCTCTGGCTGAAGCCGGCACAATTCTCGGCAAGGCGGAAAAGGTCACGGTGGTCACCGTGGACGCCAAGCCAAAAATGTTTGGTCATGGCGAACAGCCGGGCGCCAATATCGCCGCGCATTTAGCCCGCTCCGGCGTGCCTGCGGAGGTGCGCAACGTTGACGGCATGGGGCGTTCGCCCGCGACGGCGATCCTTGAAGAAGCGAAAGCGCTCGACGCCGATCTTGTTGTGATGGGCGGCTACGCACATTCGCGGCTGCGCGACCTGGTGTTCGGCGGCGCCACGCGTGAGCTGCTGCGCGCCGCCAACGTGCCGCTTCTGCTGGCGCATTAAAAAACCGGGCGCGCAAGTCTTGTGTGCTTTGTGCGCCACACCTACCTCCAGGGCATTACAACGCTCATGCCACGTTGATCGGCCGCAATGGAGGTCAGCGCGGGACGCCTTAGGGGTCTGTCATGGATATGGAAAAGCTCACCGAGCGCGCGCGCGGATTCGTGCAGGCTGCTCAAACCATCGCGCTACGCGAACAGAACCAGCAACTTGATACGCAGCACTTGTTGAAGGCGCTGCTGGATGATCGTGAAGGTCTCGCCGCTGGGCTCTTGCGCGCAGCGGGCGCCGATCCGAAACGCGCCGCCGACGAAGCGGACAAAGCCGTTCAGTCGTTGCCGAAAGTGCAGGGCGGCAATGACCGCATGTATGCGTCGAATTCGTTTTCACGCGCGCTCGATGCCGCCGATCAAGCCGCGACCAAGGCGGGCGATTCCTATGTGACGGCGGAACGGCTTTTGTTCGGCCTCACCATAGCGCCAGGCCCATCAGCGGATATTCTGAAAAAGGCGGGTTTGACGCCGCAAAAACTGGAACAGGCCATCGCCGAATTGCGCAAGGGGCGCACGGCGCAATCGTCCTCGGCTGAAGATCAGTATGATGCGCTGAAGAAATATGCGCGCGATCTCACTGAGGATGCGCGCAAGGGTAAGCTCGATCCGGTCATTGGCCGCGACGAGGAAATCCGCCGCACGATCCAGGTTTTGAGCCGCCGCACAAAGAACAATCCTGTGCTGATCGGCGAGCCGGGCGTCGGCAAAACCGCGATCGCTGAAGGCTTGGCGCTGCGCATCGTCAATGGCGATGTGCCGGAAAGCTTGCAGCACAAGAAATTGCTTGCGCTCGATATGGGCGCGCTGATCGCTGGCGCGAAATTCCGCGGCGAATTCGAAGAGCGCCTCAAGGCGGTGCTGAATGAAGTCACCTCCGCTGAGGGCGCGATCATTCTCTTCATTGATGAGATGCATACGCTGGTCGGCGCAGGCAAAGCCGATGGCGCGATGGATGCGTCGAACCTGTTGAAGCCGGCGCTCGCGCGCGGCGAGCTGCATTGCGTTGGCGCGACTACGCTCGATGAGTATCGCAAGCATGTGGAGAAGGATGCGGCGCTGGCGCGTCGCTTCCAGCCCGTGTTCGTTGAAGAGCCCAGCGTCGAGGATACGATCTCAATTCTGCGCGGCCTGAAGGATCGCTACGAGCAGCACCATGGCGTGCGCATTTCCGATGCGGCGATTGTCGCGGCGGCGCAGCTTTCGCATCGCTACATTACGGACCGCTTCCTGCCGGATAAGGCGATCGACCTTGTCGATGAAGCGTCGGCGCGGCTGCGCATGGCGGTCGATTCCAAGCCCGAAGAACTTGACGAGCTGGATCGGCGCCTGGTGCAGCTGAAGATCGAGCTGGAAGCGCTGAAGAAGGAAAAGGATTCAGCTTCCCAGGATCGCGCGCAGAAGCTGGAAGGCGAGATCAGCGAGCTTGAGTCGCGTTCGAACGAACTGACGGCGGCGTGGAGTGCGGAAAAGCAAAAGCTGCAAACCGCATCGAAGGCGAAGGAAGAGCTCGACCGGCTGCAGAATGAATATGACGAAGCGGTGCGGCGCGGGGATCTCTCGCGCGCATCGGAGCTGAAATACGGCCGCATCCCGGCAGTTGAGAAACAGGTCGCTGAGCTGGAAGCCAAAGGCGATGGCGGCGGCTTGGTGCAGGAAGTGGTCGATTCCGAAGCCATCGCGGCGGTGGTGTCGCGCTGGACCGGCGTGCCGGTCGAGAAAATGCTCGAAGGCGAAAAGGCCAAGCTGCTGCAGATGGAAGACAATCTGCGCGCACGCGTGATTGGCCAGGAACCGGCGCTGCGTGCGGTGTCGGATGCGGTGCGGCGCGCGCGCGCGGGATTGCAGGACCCGAACCGGCCGATTGGTTCGTTCATGTTCCTTGGGCCGACGGGCGTCGGCAAAACCGAACTCACCAAGGCGCTCGCCGAATTCCTTTTCGACGACGACACGGCGATGACGCGCATCGACATGTCCGAATACATGGAAAAGCATTCGGTCGCCCGTTTGATCGGCGCGCCTCCGGGCTATGTCGGCTATGAAGAAGGCGGCGCGCTGACCGAGGCCGTGCGGCGGCGGCCGTATCAAGTGATCCTGTTCGATGAGATCGAGAAGGCGCACCCGGATGTGTTCAATGTGCTGTTGCAGGTGCTGGACGACGGCCGCCTCACGGACGGCCAGGGCCGCACCATCGATTTCAAGAACACGATCTTGATCATGACCTCGAACGCCGGCGCGCAATATCTGGCCGATCAGCCGGAGGGCGCGGATGTCGAGGACGTGCGCAAGCCGGTGATGGATGAAGTGCGCGCGCGCTTCCGCCCTGAATTCTTGAACCGGATCGATGAGATCATTCTGTTCAAGCGGCTGGAGCGGGAACAGATGGGCGCGATTGTCGACATCCAGCTCAAGCGGCTCGAAAAGCTGCTGGCGGCGCGGAATATCGCGATGGAGCTAGACACGCGCGCGAAGGCCGAACTGGCTAAGCGCGGCTACGATCCGGCCTGGGGCGCGCGGCCTTTGAAGCGTGTGATCCAGAAGGACGTGCAGGATTCGCTGGCGCGGCTGATCCTGGAAGGGCGCGTGGCCGATGGAGATCGTGTTGCTGTGTCGTTCGACGGCAACGACTTCCTGTTCAATGGCAAGAGCGACAAACAGGCGGCTTAAGCTACAAAAGCAAAACGGGCGGAGCCGCTAAGCTCCGCCCGTTGCATTTTTCGCTGTCAGCGAAGCTTAGTGCGTCGCTTCGTTGTCGTCGGTCGCAGCTTCGACTTCAGCGGCGGCGTCATTGACGGCGCCTTCGATGGCTTCGCCAGCTTCGTTCGCGGCGTCGCCCACGGCTTCCATCGCGGACTCAGTCGTGGCCGCGGCGTCGTCAGCAGCTTGTTCGGTTTCGGCTTGGCTGCAAGCGGCAAGACCAAAAGCCGCAGCGGCGGCGATCGCCATCAGAATTCTCATAAGATTGCTCCCACTCCTTCGCGCCGCCTCTCAGCGCGACCGGGCGGAACCTAACGGATAGGGGAACATCCGCCTAGCCGAAAATGCCCGGCGAGATTTTTCGCTTGAATCTCTGATATCTAGCCTATGTTTTTGGCCATGGGCCGCAATCTTCTCCAGTCTTTGCGCTGCCGCGCCGAAGCGGCGCCGATCGTAATTTTGCTCGCCGCAGGGCTGCCATTGTGGATTTTCGCGGAAATCGCCGACGAAGTTGGCGAGGGCGAAACACGTCAAATCGATACGAATATTCTGTTGGCTTTGCGCACCAGCGATCCAGCCGATCCGATTGGACCGCATTGGTTTGAAGGCAGCGTTGTCGATGTAAGCGCGCTCGGCGGCTTTGCCGTGCTGTTTCTGGTGACGCTTGCCGCGCTTGGTTATTTGGCGGCGCGCAAGAAGTGGATCGACGGTTTGATGCTGCTCGCAGCAACGTTGGGCGGCACGGCGATCAGCGAGGGGCTGAAAATCGGTTTCAATCGCCCGCGTCCCGATCTTGTGGCGCACATCGTCGATACGACGAGCATGAGCTTTCCAAGCGGACACGCCATGCTGTCGGCGGTGACGTATCTGACTCTGGGCGCACTGATCGCGCGCACGCAGCGCCAGCGCCGCCTGCGTGGCTATGTGCTCGGCATCGCCATTAGTGCGACATTGCTGATTGGCGTGAGCCGTATCTATCTCGGCGTACACTGGCCCACCGACGTGCTTGCCGGCTGGTGTCTTGGCGCGGCTTGGGCCTTGGTGTGTTGGAGCGCGGCGATCTGGGCTTCGGCGCGTTGGAACAGGGCAGACGAGGATTGAACGGCGCCGCGTCCGCGATACATTCGCAAACATGAGCATTCGCCGAGGCGACGAGAAGGATCCTGATGTCATGAGTGAGCAAGGATCCGTTCTTCTGAAAATCGAGCCGAAGCCGCGCGATCTTGGCGGCGGCTTCAGCGTGCGCCGCGCATTGCCCGCTATTGAGAAGCGCATGGTGGGGCCGTTCGTATTTTGGGACGAGTTCGGCCCGGCGCATTTCGCCGCCGGCGAAGGTCTGGACGTGCGTCCTCATCCGCATATCGGCTTGGCGACGGTGACATATTTATTCGAAGGCGAGATTTTTCACCGCGACACGCTGGGCTCGGCGCAAGCCATCCGGCCGGGTGACGTCAATTGGATGAATGCGGGGCGCGGCATCGCGCATTCTGAGCGTACCCCGCCCGAACTGCGCCCTGGCGGTTCGCCGATCGCCGGTATTCAGTCCTGGGTGGCGCTGCCGCAAGCGCATGAAGAGAGCGAGCCATTTTTCGTACATCACCCCGAGCGCGAATTGCCGCTGATCGAAAATGCCGGGCAGAGCGTGCGCGTGATTGTCGGCTCGCTTTACGGGAAAAGCGCGCCGGTAAAGACATATTCGGAGATGTTCTATGCCGATGCGCGGCTCGACGCCGGTGCGTCGCTGCCGCTCGATACAGAGCATGAAGAGCGCGGCCTCTATCTGGTCGAAGGCGAAATCGAGATTGCCGGCGAACGCTTCGAGAAGGGGCGATTGCTTGTATTCCGGCCGGGCGATGCCATCACGATAAAGGCCGTGACGCCGGCGCGCTTCATGCTGCTGGGGGGTGCGGCGATGGATGGCGCGCGGCACGTCTGGTGGAATTTTGTTTCGTCGCGCAAGGATCGCATCGAGCAGGCGAAGGAAGATTGGAAAGCGGGGCGCTTTGGCGATGTGCCGGGCGACGATAAGGAATTTATCCCGCTGCCGGATTAGGGATGGGGGACATGGATAAATCGCTGATCGGGCAGCGCAGCGGCGTTGATGCGGCGGCGATCGCCGAACGCGAAGCGGAAATTCTCGGCAAGCCGCAGCGTGTCGCGGAAATCAAGCCCGAAGATATCGGCGATGATGCGCTAGCTTTGATCAATCGCATCAGGGCCGGCGCCGGCGCTGGGCCGGTGACGCCTGGCGAGGTTCCCGGCTATTTCCTCACCATGCTGAAGCATCCGGACATTTTCCGCGGTCAGCTTGAGATGGGCGATGTGCTGTTTCGCGGCGCTTTGCCGGCGCGCGAACGAGAGCTGGCGATTTTGCGCATCGGTTGGCTTATGCGCGCGCCCTATGAATGGAGCCAGCATGTCCACATCGCCAAACGTGCCGGGATCACGGCGGACGAGATTGAGCGTGTGATCGAAGGCCCAGCGGCGCAAGGCTGGAACGCGGCTGATGGCGCGATACTGCGCGCGGTGGATGAGATGGTGTCGGCGCAATTCATCAGCGATGAAACTTGGGCTGCACTGGCAAAGATGTGGAACGAGCAACAATTGATCGAATTCCCGATGATGGTCGGCCAATATGTGGCCACCGCCATCGTGCAGAACACGCTGCGCATCCGTTTAGCCGATGGCAATCGCGGGCTTTCTCAACGCTAAGGCCGGCTTTGTGCGAACCTTGCATTCTTTAAATAGCGGAGTGCTCGCTTCCGCTTGACGTTCGTTGGCATCGTGAAACAGTAGCGGTCCGGTCCTTGAAGGGCCGCTCATAGCCAGAACGCGGCGCCCGCCGCCGAAGGAATATGGCCGAGGCGCCGCCCGCCCCATTTTTGGGGAAACAAGGGAGGCAAGCCTATGCCTGAAGGAAAATCCGCCAACATTGTGAGGGCAATCGCCGTCGTCGGTCCGACCGGGGCGGGCAAGACGGCGTTGACTCAAGCCTTGGCTTCGGCCGCCTCGGGCGGTTCGGGCGCGGTCCCGAACGCCGCCGGCCAGTCCACCGAAACGGCGATTACGGCCATCGATTTTATGGGCGATCATTATGCGCTGATCGATGCGCCCGGCGCGGTTGATTTTTGCGCCGACGCCGATTGTGCGCTGCCCGCCGCCGACTTGGCCATCATCGTGGCCGATCCTGACCCGGACAAGGCTGCGCTGTTGCAGCCGTTCTTGAAAGCGGTGGAAGATCTGAAAATTCCGCACGTGATCTTCATCAACAAAATTGATCAGGCGCGCGGGCGCTTACGCGATTTGCTGGACGCGTTGCAGCCGGTGAGCGCGCTGCCGCTGGTGGCGCGACAGATTCCAATTTGGGAGGATGAGAAGGTCGCGGGTTTCGTCGACCTCGCTTTGGAGCGCGCTTATCATTACGAGCCGGGCAAGCCGTCGCGTGTGATCGACATTCCGAAAGACCTAGTCGAGCGCGAGCACGAAGCACGTTTTCATATGCTTGAGCAGATGGCCGATTTCGATGACCACCTGCTGGAGCAATTGCTCTCCGACATCACGCCGGAGCGCGATGTCGTGTTCGCCGACCTTGTGCGAGAGACACGCGAAGGTTTGATCGCCCCGGTATTCTTTGGCTCAACCGCTCAAGGCGCGGGCATACGCCGTTTGCTGAAGGCGTTGCGTCACGACACGCCGATGCCCAATCTGGCCGCCGAGCGCATCGGCCTGCAGGGCGCCGGCGTTTATGTCATGAAGATTTCGCACATGGGGCAGACGGGTAAGCTTGCTTATGTGCGCGCGTTCGGCGGACTGCTCGCCGACAGCGATCAGCTGACCTTGAGCGATGGATCGACACATAAGCCGGGCGCGCTGTTTGCCGTGCAAGGCGGGCAGACGAAGAAGGCGTCCAGCGTGCCGGAAGGCGATGTGGCGGCGATCGGCAAGCTCGATCCGGTGTCGGCGGGCGATTTGTTGTCGTGCGCGGGCGCCAAGGCCGAGCGCATTGCCATCGCACCGCGTTTCCCCGTGTTTCAGCTCGCGATTTCCACCAAGGACCGCAAGGACGATGTGCGGCTCTCGGGTGCGTTGCAGAAACTGACGGACGAAGATTCCGGCCTCGCCGTGCTGCACGATCCGATCACGCACGAGATCGTGCTGCGCGGTCAGGGCGAACCGCATCTGCGCGCTGTGCTGGAGCGTTTGCGCACCCGGTTTGGCGTGGACGTGGACGCCACGCCACCACAGACGCCATATCAAGAGAGCATCCGTAAGAGCGCGGAGAAACGCGGACGGCACAAAAAACAAACTGGCGGGCATGGCCAGTTCGGTGATTGCGTCATTCAGGTTAAGCCGCTGCCGCGCGGCGAGGGCTTTGCGTTCGTCGACAAGATTTCCGGCGGCGCCATTCCCCGCCAATGGATTCCCGCGGTCGAAGCGGGCGTCAAAGATGCGATGCAGAAAGGGCCGATCGGTTTTCCGGTTGTGGATGTATCCGTTACTTTGATCGATGGCTCGTTCCACTCGGTCGATTCAAACGAACATTCATTTCAGATGGCCGGACGGCTCGGCATGAACGAAGCGCTGGCGGCGTGCGAGCCGGTGGTGCTGGAGCCGATCGACAAGCTTTCCATCTACACGCCGAGCGCGGGCACGCCGAAGATCAATTCGGCGGTGTCGAGCCATAATGGCCAGATCCTCGGCTTTGAACCGCGCGAAGGCTGGCCCGGATGGGATCGCGTCGATGCATATCTGCCGCAAGCCGAGCGGCAGAATTTCATCATTGAGTTGCGCTCAATGACGCAAGGGCTCGCAACGTTCGAGGCGGCGTTCGACCATATGGTCGAAGTCACCGGGCGGCGCGCCGAAGATGTGGCGCGCAAGGCGCAGCAGCACGCGGCTTAATAGAAAAAAAGCGCCCCCAGGCCGGAAGCTTGGGGGCGTAGTTTCTAGCGTCTCTTTGTAACTTAGGGCGTGGCGGCCGGTTCTTCCGCCGGCGCCATTTCGCCTTCCGGGGCGGCGCCCTCGGTCAACTCGTCTAGGTTCTCCCCGGCTTCTTCCATCGGGCCTTGGCCCATATCGGTCGTGCCGGTGGTGGATTGCTCGTAGGCCGTGTCCGCTGCTTCACCAGCTTCTTCGTTCGGTCCCTGGCTACACGCCGCCAAAGCGCCGATCGCCGCCGCTATAATCAAAATGCGCATACTATGTGCTCCTTGTTTCAGTCTGATCAGAGTTCGCTGTCTGTCGCGTCTTCAACGGCATGCTCAGCGTCTTGGCCGGCTTCTTCCAGCGCATCGCCAGCGTCGTGCGCCGCGTCTTCCATATTGTTGCCGGCTTCCTCCAAGGATTGCTCCAGATCGGCTTCCGCGGGCTGGGGATCAGTGCATGCGCCGAGCGCGAACAGTCCCGCCGCGGCAACGGCCGTCAGCAGTGGCTTCAACATTCGGATCTCCTGATATTGCTCCGTCCAATGGGCGGAACCCCTCCGCCGATTGCGACAACTCAGAGAATTCGAACCGGTTCCGTTATGGCGAACTTTTCGTAACCCTTACGCTGCGCAAAGGCTGGCTTGACGCCCTCCGGGGGCTATAAGCGGACGAAGAGGGAACAATGTCCGAATTGAACGAAGACCAGCAACTCATTGTCGATACCGCCCGCAGCTTCGCGCAGAAACGCCTGCGGCCCAACGCGGCGCGCTGGGAAGAAGAAGGGCTCGACCGCAACGTGCTGCGCGAACTGGCCGAGCTAGGCTTCGCCGGGATTTACGTGGGCGAGGCGCATGGCGGCTCTGGACTGTCGCGGCTCGATGCGGCGCTGATCTTCGAGGAATTGTCGCGCGGCTGCATCGCCACGGCGGCGTTTCTCTCCATTCACAATATGTGCTCGTGGATGATCGACAGTTTCGGCAGCGAGGAGCAACGCGCACACTGGCTGCCGCAATTGGTGACGATGGAGAAGATCGCCTCCTATTGTTTGACGGAGCCGGGCTCGGGCTCTGATGCGGCGGCGCTGCGCACCACCGCGAAGACCGACGGCAATGAGCATTATGTCCTGAACGGCTCGAAAGCATTCATCTCCGGCGCCAGCTTTTCAGATGTGTATGTCGTGATGTGCCGCACAGGCGATGCGGGCCCGAAAGGTGTTTCGGCCGTGCTGGTCGAGAACGAAACGCCGGGGCTGTCGTTCGGCAAGCTTGAAGACAAGATGGGCTGGCGCGCACAGCCCACCGCGATCGTGAATTTGGAAGATTGCAAAACGCCTGTGGCAAACCGGCTGGGGCCGGAAGGCGAGGGCTTCAAATACGCGATGAAGGGCCTCGATGGCGGGCGCCTCAACATCGCCGCGTGCGCGCTTGGCGGCGCGCAGGACGCTTTGGACCGCGCGCTGTCTTACGTGAAAGAGCGCAAGCAATTCGGCAAGCAATTGGCCGAGTTTCAGAACACGCAATTCACACTGGCCGATATGCAGACCGATCTCGCCGCCTCGCGCGCGCTGCTGCACATGGCGGCGCGCAAGCTCGACGCCAAAGCGCACGACGCGACCAGATATTGCGCCATGGCCAAGCGCTTCGTGACGGACACTGCCTTCAAGGTGGCCGACCAGGCGCTGCAGCTGCATGGCGGCTACGGCTATCTGGCCGATTACGAGGTCGAGCGCATCGTCCGCGATCTGCGCGTGCACCGCATCCTCGAAGGCACCAATGAAATCATGCGCGTGATCGTCTCGCGCGACATGCTGAGGGAATGACGCGCGAAACCAAGGCGGCGGCGCGCGCAATCAATACGATCCTCTGGCGCGATTGGGACCCGATCGGGTGTGGCGTGCCGGAAGATGAATATGAAACCTATGTCTGGCCGCTGTATCGGCTTTTGATCGAGGGCAAGCCGCGCGCCGAGATCGAAGCGTATCTGGAAGAGACGGCGCGCGACACAATCGGCATTGCGGCGTCTCCGCAGCGGATCCGTGATGCGGCTGAAAAGTTGATGGGCCTGAACCTCGCCAAGGAGTTGCCGGCATGATCTTGCGCGCGATGGGACTTGGATTTCTGCTCTGGCTGGCGGTGGCGGCCGTGTTCCGCTTCGCGGGGCAATACTTTTTTCTTCCGGATCAGACGCCGCGTCTGATCGCGTTTCTTTCAGCGCCGGTGATTGGCGTGGTGATGTCGTTCCTGCTGCTGAAGCTCTTGAAAGAGGCGCATGGCGATGAAGGCGAAGCCTCGATTGGCCTGGCTTTGCCGGTGCTGTTTCTCAACGGTTTCGCCACGCACGAATTTCCGCGCGCCTTTCCCAATATCGATCCGACGCTCGATGCGACCTTCGCCGCCTGGACGCTGCTGTTCGTGGGCTCGATCCTGTTCATGGGACTGTCCATGACCAAGCTCGCGCCGCAGGATGAGCGCGTGTGAGGCGCCGCGAGTTTGTGCTGGCCGCCGCGGCTTTGGCGGGCTGTGCGACGATGAATGGAACTCCGCGCCCACTCGTGATCGCGCATCGCGGCGCTTCGGGCGAGAGGCCCGAGCACACCATGGCGGCCTATCGTTTGGCCATCGCGCAGGGCGCCGATTACATCGAGCCCGATCTTGTCATGACGCGCGATGGCGTTCTGGTTTGCCGGCATGAGAATGAGATTTCCGGCACGACTGATGTCGCCGAGCGTGGTGCGTTCGCTGAACGCCGCCGCGAGAAAATTATCGACGGTGTGACGGCGAGCGGCTGGTGGGCCGAGGATTTCACGCTGGCGGAGTTGAAGTCTCTACGCTGCACGGAGCGGCTGCCCCAATTGCGGCCGGCCAATGCGACATTCGACGGGCAAGAAGAGATCCCGACGTTTGCTGAAGTGCTGGCTCTGGCGCGCGAGGCGAATGTCGGAATCTATCCGGAATTGAAGCATCCGAGTTACTTACGCGATGTGGGGCTTGATCCTGTGCCGGCTTTCGCTGCCGCCGTGCGCGCAGCGGGCGGTCAGAGCGTGGCGGACAAGCTCTTCGTGCAATGCTTTGAAGTTGGGCCGCTGGTGCAATTGGCGCAGATGTCTTCGATCCGTTGGCGTTGCGTGCAATTGATCGGCGCTGCAGGCGGTCCGCAGGATCGGCCTGGTTTGAGTTACGCCGATATGCTGAGCGATGCGGGGCTTGCTGAGATTGCGGATTATGCGCGCGGCATCGGCGTGGAAAAGTCGCTGATTATACCGCGCGATAGAGAAGGGCGCTCATTGGCGCCGACCGATCTGATCGGCCGCGCACATGCCGCCAATCTTCTGGTGCACGCCTGGACGTTCCGCGCCGAGAATTACTTCCTGCCGCAGGAATTGCGCGGGGGCGCCGATCCCGCCGCGCATGGCAATATCGCCGCCGAACTACGCGCCTTTTACAGCGCGGGCGTCGATGGCGTGTTCAGTGATTTTCCGGCTGCCGCTGTCGCGGCGTTTGGCGCTTAGGCCACGCGCCGCAGCATGTTGCGGTTGAGGATGGGCGCTTGCGCTTCCAGCAAATCCCGGGTCACGCGATCGCGCGTAGCGGCGTCTTTCACCACCAGCAGATGGATTTCCTTGGCGCCGAGATTTTCAGCCGCCTGCCACATGTCGTGGCGCGCCAGCGCTTGGGAAAAATCATCCGTCGCGGCGATGAAGAGCGAAATCGGCCCGCCCCAATCGAGGCTTTTGTCGTGCGGTTTGACGAACATGTAGATGCCGCCGACCGGCTCCCACGCGCGTTTCGCACGCGCAACGTCAAATTCATACCAACGCCCGCACGCGCCTTGCCACTGATAGGTGCTCACCCACGCCCCTCCATTCTCCCGGAACAGCGAGCCTAAAGTGAGTCGCGCATGTGGCCAGGGGCGGTGCGCAGATCTTATCCCCAGCGACTTCCTGCAATTAGGTCACGGAGCCGCGTCGATGCTGAGTGAGCGGACTTCCGCCGCCTCAAAATATGGTGGCCAGAAGCGTTCCAGCGCCGCGGCTTGCGCGGCGGCATGATCGGGGCGGTCAAGCGGTACGACGCGCAGCTCCACATGCGTCAGATCGGGTGGGGCGGTTGTGGATTGCGCGCGCCACGCCGCGTAATCGGCGCCGGGCGCGTAAAGTGAAAAGCTCTGCGCATCGTGTTCGAGCAGGTCAGAGACGAGAACCAAGCGGCGGCGCGGGATCGCCGGATCAAAATCCGGGTCGGCGGCGACGGCGCGCAGGCCGGAAAGCAACGGCGAATTTTGCGCCGCACCCGCCGAGCTTGCACGGCGCATCGCACGGTCGAGCGCGGCGCCGAATTCTTCGTCCCAGCGCTCTTGAACGTGACGCGCGTTTTCAAATAGCGGATTGGTCTGTTCGGGCGGGCGCGGCAAACATTTGGAAAACAGGATCGATGGTTCTTGTGGCCGGCGCGCGTTGAGCCGCATCACGGTGAGACGCTCGAATTGATTGAGCCGCGCGCGTTCCTGGTCGAGCACGGCGCGCAGCTTGCGGCGATGGCGCGTTTCGAAGCGGTCGGTGGCGTCCACCAAAATGATCGTATGCGCGGCGAGCGGCGCGTCTGTGCGGCAGAGCGTTTCCGCATCGCTCGGCGGCGCGCGCAGCAGGAAGGCGGCGGCGCCGAAACCGCCAAGCGCCAGCATGACGATGCCGATCAACGCGCCGCCAAGTGCGTTGCCCAATGTTCTGCCGGTGCGCCTGCGCCGCCGGCTCATGAATCCTGCGCGTCATTGAGGCGGCGGGTGGTGTCGTCGAGTTCTACGATGAGGCCTTCCAGCGCTTGCGCAGATTGCGTTTGCGCTTCGGCGAGACGTGCGCGCGCGTCGTCGACGAGGGCGGCGGCAGGGCCAAGCGCATCGAGTGCAGGCCCTACAGCCGGCGGGGGGAGGCTAAAATAGGCCGGCGCGGGCGTGGCGCGGGCGGCGGTGTTTTCTTGGCGATAAAGATGCACGGCGGCGGCGGCGGCTTCGTCGAGCGCCCGCGCGGCCGCATCGAGCGCTTCCATTTTTATGGCGGCGGCATCGAACGCTTTGCTCATGGCTTCGAACTCAGCCTGCATCTTTTCGAGCCGCGCCGCCAAAGCGGTTTTGGCTACGTCGATGGGCGCTTCCAATTCAAGCCGGTTCTCGGCGCGCAGATCCGAAAGCATTTCCGAGGCATCGCGCGCTGCGCGGTCCATTTTTCCGTAATCGGGGTAGGGATCGTCGAACCCCGAATAGCCTTTCATCGCTGCGAACGCCCATACGCCGGCGCCGAGCATCAGCAGAATGATCGCTTGTGGCGATTGCAGCTGAAGCAATTCCCAGAGGTGGAAACTTGCGTCAGCGCCGAGATCGAGCTGGCGTCCGGCCAACTCGGCCATGCTGTCGCGCCAATCAGCAGCAAACAGATTGAGCATCAGCGCCAGCACCGTAAGAGCGGCAAAGCCAAGCGCGCCGGCGGCTTTGATGGGGAGGCGCCGGTGCTGCAAATAGCGCAGCCCAAGAAAGCCGGCGAGGAAGCCAAGCGTGACATTGGCGCCTGACAAGCCGATCGCCGTGATGGCGCCGCCCAATAGGCCGCGCGCGTCATCTTCAGCGAACAGAGCGGCGCTGAACAACGCCTCGAACAGCGCCGCGCACAATAGCAGCCCTGCCTGCATCAGCCCGGAAGCGGGATAGACCGCGCTACGCCGCAAATCATGATTGTGCTTAAAAGCGCGCAGCTCTTCGCGGGCCGTTGCGGCTTCTCGGGCGTGATCGGCCCAATCATGCGCGAGGCGTCCGGCGGCTTGTTTGAGGGCGAGGCGCGCATCCAGCACCGGCCCGGAAAAATCCTGCGGCGCCGGGGCGAGCGTGCGCAAACGCCGTTCGGCGTCGGCTTTGGCCTCGATGCGCTGCTGATCGAGCCGGGCACGTTCGGCAGCCACGGCTTCCAGCACGCTCTGCTCGGCGGAGGAGAGATTTTCGTCGTCTTGCCGGGGCAGGTTGCGCGCGGCGTCCTCGCGGGCGCGGCGGCGCAGCGACAGCTTCTTTTCAAGCGCAGCGGTGCTCAAGCCCGGCGGCGGTTTGGCCGCGCGGCGCTGTAACGGCGCCGCCTTGGTCTGCCCGCCATCCATCCATTCAGCTCCGCTTTGCACTTAAGCGTGACAGTCTGACTTCTCCAAGAGGCGTTGCGGGTCTATCACGGCGTCTGGAGGCGTCGTGACTGAGCGCGAAGAATTGCTGGCGATCGCCGAAGCGGCGGCGGCTGAAGCTGGCGCCGCGCTGAAAGCGCATCGCGACGAATGGAGCGTCGTCGCCGCCGAGCTTGGGCGCGAGGTGAAGATCGACGCCGATAAGCGCGCCGAGGCGCTCATACTTGCCGCGCTGGAACGCGCCGCCCCTTATCCGGTGATTTCTGAAGAAGCGGGATGGGTGCGCGCGGGCGGCGGTCGCTCCGGTTTGGTTTGGGCTGTCGATCCGCTCGATGGCAGCGTGAACTATCTGCGTTCCTATCCGCATTGCGCCGTTTCGATCGCGCTGCTGGAGAACGGCGCGCCAGTTCTCGGCGTGATAGATTGTTTTGCCCTGAATGAGCGCTTTTGCGGCGATGTCGATGCGGGGGCGTGGCTCAACGGGTCAAAAATAACCGTCTCAGACATCGCCGATCCGGCAGGCGGTATTCTTCAGACCGGCGTGCCGGCGCGCGCCAGCATGGATTCCATGGCGCAATTCGAACAGCGGCTGCGCACCTGGCGCAAAGTGCGGATGATTGGCTCGGCCGCCACCGCGCTCGCTTACGTTGCAGCTGGTAGAGCGGAAGCCTATCGTGAATCCGGGTCCATGATCTGGGACGTGGCTGCAGGTTGCGCTCTGGTCAAAGCAGCTGGCGGCGCGTATCACATGGGCGGGGATAAGCTCGACGAGCCGCTGGAGGTTGCGGCATCGAATGGCCGAACGCCATTACCAGATTGAAATGATAAGAATTGTGGCGTTGAGGTCAGCACGCGGAAACGGTTTCAGCTCTTAAGAGACAGCGTCGGTGACGGCGCTTTAAGTCCGTGAGAAGAGAGATCGTTTTGTGGGGCGTCCGATGACGGGGGAGACATGAAGCTCAGTGCCGTCCTGATTGGCGCCGCCGACGCTGTCGGCGAGGCTATTGAAGCTGTGAGCGATTGGGACGCTCATGGCTTGAGAGTTGATGGCGCTGCGCTCATCGGCGGCGGAGAAGTCGCGATCCCGGTGCTTGCGCGTGCGCCGGCCTGGGAAGCGCTGAATTTTTCTTCCATCCAAGCTGACGCAATCGTGCTGGCTACGCCAAATTTGCCGGCGGCTGTAACGCGCGCGCTAGTGAGCCGTGCGGCCGATGCAAAGCTGCGCACTCTGGTGCTGCAGGGTGGCCGCGTGCGTCGTCCGACATTGAACGATCTGATTGGCGCGCCGCTTGGCGACGTCGATTGGGCGCGTATCCGCGACCGTATTTCCGGCCAGCGCGTGCTCATTACCGGCGGTGGCGGTTCCATCGGTTCGGAACTCGCGCGCCGGATCGCCAAATTGTCGCCGGCGCGGCTGACCTTGCTGGACAGTTCCGAGTTCAATCTTTTCAAGATCGGGCATCAATTGCCCGAGGCCGAATTGGCGCTGACCGATGTGCGCGATGCGCGCGCGGTGCGCCGGCTTTTCGAACGCGAACGGCCGCAAATTGTATTTCATGCCGCGGCGCTCAAGCAGGTGCCGATGGTCGAGCGGTTCCCGGGCGAGGGCGTGCTCACCAACATTTTCGGCACGCGTTGCGTTGCCGAGGCGGCGCATGAAGTCGGCGCTGATCTGGTGTTCGTTTCTACCGATAAGGCGGTGGAGCCATCTGGTGTGATGGGCGCGACCAAGCGTATCGGCGAGCTTTATTGCCAGGCGCTCGATCGCTGCGGCGGCAAGCGCGCCATCTGCGTGCGGCTCGGCAACGTGCTGGGCTCGGCGGGTTCGGTGGCGCCGCTGTTCGAGAAGCAATTGTCGCGCGGCGGGCCGCTTACCGTGACCGATCCGGACACGACGCGCTATTTTCTCTCTATTCCGCAAGCCGCTGATGCGCTGTTGCAGGCGGCCGCTATTGGCATGAGCGATGGCGGCCCGCGCGGCGCGGCGCTTGTGATCGACCTCGGAGAGGCGTTGCCGGTGGTGGAACTGGCGCGCGACGTTATCCGGTTGAGCGGACGGCGCCCCGATATCGACGTGCCGATCACCTTTGTCGGCATGCGGCCAGGCGAGAAATTGCATGAGCGGCTTGTGGCTAAGGATGAAACCTGCCTCGCCTTTGCCGTCGAGGGCGTGACCGCGGCGATGTCACAGCCGATGACACTCTCAGCCATCACTAAAGTGATGGAGCGTTTGATCGCGCTTGCGCGCGAGGGGCACGACGAGGCCGTCGCAGAGGAATTGTTCGCGGCGCTGCGGATCGAAGCCGCGCCGGCAAGCACCGCCGTCAGCGCTTAATCGGCGCCGTCAATCCAAGGTGCGGCGGAAGCGCAGCAGCGCGAACGCCACCAGCATCAGCGTGATCAGTGTCAACGGCCCCAGATCGTTGATGATGTCGCCGAAGCCGGCTGATTTGAGCACCACTTCGCGCACGATCCTGAGGAAGTGCGTAAGCGGCAGCGCTTCTCCGATGGCCTGCGCCCAGCTTGGCATGGCGCGAAACGGAAACATAAAACCCGAAAGCAGAATTGATGGCAGGAAGACGAAGAACGTCATCTGCATCGCCTGCATCTGCGTTTTGGCTACGGTTGAGATCAGGTAGCCCAGCATCAGATTGGCGAGGATGAACACGGTTACACCCGCCGCGAAGGCCGCGAACGATCCCGTGAACGGGATGTGAAACAGCAGCGTCGAGACCAGAAGCACGATCGCGACTTGGGTCGCGCCCACAAAGATGTAAGGCGTCGTTTTCCCAATCAGCACCTCGACCGGGCGAACCGGAGTCGCCAGCAGATTTTCCATCGTGCCGCGCTCGGCTTCTCGCGTGAGCGCGATCGACGTAATCATCACCATGGTCATGGTGAGAACGACGCCCATGAGCGCAGGCACGATGTTGAAGGCGCTGATGCCCGCCGGATTGTAGCGGCGATGCACGACGATCTCATAAGGCGGGGGCGCGCGCGCGAGGAAGCCGAGTGCGCCGTCAAACTCGGGTGCGAAGGCGCTTTGCGCGATCCGCTCTATGGCGCCAAGCGCGCCGCTTGCGGCGACCGGATCGCTCGCGTCAGCGGCAAGCAGGATTTGCGGGCGTTCGCCGCGCACGAGGCGCCGCTCGAAACCTTCCGGAATGGAAATCAAGAACGACGCTTCGCCCGAGCGGAGCATGCGCTCGGCCTCTGCTTCATTCGTGGCGACGGCGACGACATCGACGAAGGTCGAAGCCGTAAGCGATGAAAGAAAGGCGCGCGTCAGCGGCCCGTCCTCGCGCATTTCAACGACGGCGGGGAGGTGACGCGGATCGGTGTTGATGGCGTAGCCGAACAGAACCAGCTGCATGATCGGCATCAGGATCATGATCGCGAAGGTGGGGCGGTCGCGCCGCATCTGCACCAATTCCTTGAGGAAAATGGCGCCGATGCGCGAGAGCGAAAGGTCGAAGGAGAAACGCGGCAATTTCATCGGAAATTGTCCGCCGCGCCGGTCATCAGATAGATGAAAATCTCCTCGAAGCCGGCTTCGATTTTCTCGATGCGCAGATGTGGTTGCTCGGCCTGCACTTGGCGCACGGCGCGCTCAAGCTTGGCTTCGTCGCGCGCGCACGCGTGAATTTCGGCGCCAAAGCGCGCCACCATCTCCACGCCGCCGGACGCTTCGAGAAGCGCTTGCGCTTGTTGCAGCGGCCGCCCGGCGACGCGCCAGGCGTGCAATCCGATCTGCTTGGGTATCTCAGCTGTCGAGGCGTCGATAAGCTTCTTGCCGTAAGCGATATAGGCGATGGAATCGCATTGCACGGCTTCGTCCATATAATGGGTTGAGACCAGCGTGGTGACGCCTTGCGCGGAATAATGGCGGATCTGATCCCAGAAATCGCGCCGCGCTTTGGGGTCGACGCCAGCGGTGGGTTCGTCGAGCAACAGCAATTGCGGCTCGTGGATCATGCAGGCGGCGAGCGCGAGGCGCTGTTTCCAGCCGCCTGAGAGTTTGCCGGCAAGCTGAGTTTGCCGTTCGGCAAGGCCAAGCGAACTTAACGCTTCATCCACGCGCTCGGCGCGGCGGTCCAGATTGTACAACCGCGCCATGAATTCGAGATTCTCGCGGATCGACAGATCCTCATACAGCGAGAATTTTTGCGTCATGTAGCCGACGCGCTCCTTGATGCGCAGGCTTTCGCCAAGCACATCGAAACCGAGCACGCGGCCTTCGCCGCTCTCGGGTTTCAGCAAGCCGCACACCATGCGGATTGTGGTGGTCTTTCCCGAGCCATTGGGACCAAGAAAGCCGTAGATGGCGCCGCGCGGCACCTGCAGATCAAATTGATCGACGACAGTGCGTCCGCCGAAACGCTTGGTGAGACCGCGCACATCGATGACAAGCTCTTCACTCATCGTTCGGCGCATCTGCGGCGAGACGCACATCGACGGGCATGCCGGGCCGGATGCCGCCGGGCGCATCGAGCCGCGCTTCGATCAAGAAGACGAGCTTGTCGCGCTCTTCGAGCGAATAGATGATCGGCGGCGTGAATTGCGGCTCTTGGGCCACGAAGCTGATTGTTGCAGGAGCAGGGGCGGCGCAGCCATCGCAGCTCACGAGAATGCGCGCGCCGACGGGCAGGGTTGGCAGCATCTCTTGCGGCGCAAAGAAACGCACTTTCATATTTTGCGGCGGCAGAAGCGCGGCAATCGGTTCGCCGGGGGCGACCACTTCGCCGGGGCGATGATAGATGCGCTCGATCGTGCCGCCTTCGGGCGCTACGCCTTCAAGGTCACGCAGGCGTTCCCGCGCGAGTTCGGTTTGCGCGCCTAGCGCGCCGGCTTCGCGGCGCGTTTGCGCAAGCCGTGCGGATGCGGCGTCGCGCGCGGCGCGGTCGGCGTCGAGGCGCGCGCGCGGGTAGAAGCCGCGTTCGGACAAGTCCAGCCCGCGCTGATAATTGTTTTGTGTCAGCACGGCCTCGGCTTGCGCGTTGCGTACTGCTTGCGCGGCGGCGGCGCGCTGCGCCTGCGTGCTTTCGGCGCTGTAGGTAAGGCGCGCCGGATCAAGGCGAAAGATCGCCGCGCCGGCCTCGACGGCATCGCCTTCGCGCACAAGCAATTCGCTGAGCACGCCCGCTTCCTGGCTTGCGATGTAAACGTAATCGGCTTCGCCATAGCCTTGTAGGCGCGTTTCCTCGCGCGCGCATGCGGCAGCGAGAAGGGCGGCGGCGAAGATAAGGGCGCGCTTCATGGGCGCGGCTCCAGACCCTTGAGCAAGATATCGAGATAATTGTGTACGTCTTGGTCGGGCGCGCCAGTGCTTTCCCCGCGCAGCACGTGCGTCCACATCGCTTCGAAGAAGAAAGGCCCGATCATGGCGCGTGAAACGGCTTTGACATCGGCGCGGCGCAAGCTGCCTTGTTGCATCGCGGCTTCGATCAAGTCTTCCAAAGCGCCGCGCGCCACTTCGGCGACATGCGTGCGATAATATTCGGCGATGTCGGGAAAGCGCCCGCTCAAGCCGACGACGAGGCGTGGCACGGCGATCACGTCCGCGTCGCGCAGCTTTTGCGCCGCGATCGCCGCGATCATGCGCAGCGTGCCGAGCGGATCGTTGCCCCCATGTTCGGCCAGGGCGCGCACCTGCTGAGCGATGGGTGCGACCTTCGCCTCGATCAGCGCTTCCAGCAGCAGGTTTTTGCTCGGGAAATAGAGATAGACACCGGCCTTGGAGAGGCCCGCGCGCTTGGCGACATCCTCCATCCGTGCGGCGTCAAAACCGCGCTCCGTAAATTCGGCGAGCGCCGCTT
The DNA here is from genome assembly GCA_030430715.1 of Alphaproteobacteria bacterium. Lineage (GTDB taxonomy): Bacteria > Pseudomonadota > Alphaproteobacteria > Caulobacterales > Aquidulcibacteraceae > Vitreimonas. The sequence continues at coordinate 42,595 of JAUIJZ010000002.1, read as the reverse complement.
CCAGGATTTCCTCCGGACGCGCCTCGGCGCGGCGTTGCCAGCGCTGTTGTTTTGGGGGGGAGCGAGCGGCCATGCGCTTGTATATAACTGACCGGACAGTTATATACAAGCGGGAATCGTAACGGCATCGATTCGAGGCAAGGGCCGCATAGGGCCTGGTGCGCCGAAGGACCGCCGCAGGGTGGCGAAAAAAGCGTCCGCGCAGCGCGTGTAAGGCGCGCGCGCCGCCGCAATCGCCGGTGATGTGCAGGCTATGACGCGATCATTGGTCAGACCCGGATGAGCTGAGTATATCTGCCGCCGTGGGGATGGATCATGGCCGAGCAGGGCGATGAGCGGACAGTGCGGTTGGCGTCGATCGTGGCGATCGACATTGTCGGCTTTTCGACCATGTCTGAGCGCGATCAGCGCAATGCGGCGGCGAAGGTCGAGGCGCTGCGCGAGCGCATTATGCGTGTCGCTAGCGCGCATGGCGGGCGCTTGTTCAACACAGCGGGTGACGGCTTCATGCTTGAGTTCGGCGCTGCCGGCTCCGCGCTAGGCGCTGTTCAGGACATTCTCGATAAACGCGGCAGGAAAGAGCCGCCAATCCGCGTGGGCGCGCATGTGGGCGACGTTGTTGTCACCGCGACGGAGGATTTGCTGGGACACGGCGTGAATGTCGCGGCGCGCTTGCAAGCCTTGGCTGGGCCCGGCACGGCGCTGGTCTCCGCTGAATTTCGTTCGATGGCGCGTTCGAGTCCAACGGCGGCGTTTCAGGCGCGCGGACAAAAGCCGCTCGAAAATATCGAAGAGCGCGTGCAGACGTTCGAAATTCTTTCGAAGCGGCAGCGTTTCGCGCGCACGGTGCGGCGCGTCATGTGGAGCGCAGCGGCTCTCGTGCTGATTGCCGTTGGCGTTTATTTTGCGCCCGAAGGCTGGCGCTTCTATCAAGATTATACGGGCCAGCAGACGCCTGGCGCCGAAGCGCCGCCGCCAGTTGCGCCTTAGGCGTCGGGCGAAATGACGAAAGCCGGAACGGCGCGAATGCGATATTGTATGGAGATCGAATTGCATTCGCCGGTTTCAGGATCGCGGTCGCCATCGGCCATTTGTCTCAACGCGTGATAGACGCCGTTGCACGTGTGGCCGGCGGTTCCAGCATAGCCCCCGGCTGATCCGGCGCGAGCGCGCACGGGTGCAAGTTCGCCATCGGCGGTGCGTCCCGTGCGAAAGCCGAACACAGTGTCGTAAATCTCTTCTACCGGGGCATAACCCGCCAAATAGCCTTCCATCGCCCCGTCGGCGCTGATCGTCAGGCGCAGGCGCGCGTCATTGAGCGGGCGGTCGAGGCGCATGGCGTTCACGGTGTAATGAAAGCGGGCGTCCACAGGTTCTGAGGTGAGCACGCTGTTGACGATGCGGCCTCGTGTTGTCGCCTGGTAGCGCGGGTCCTGACCTGCTGCGTAGGTGACGTCGGCGAGCGGCTCGCGGCTCGGGCTCAGTTGGATTGGGTCTGCGTTGGCGTAAAAATGCACCACCACGTTATCGTCGTTGCGCAGATCCTGTACGTCTTCGAGCGCAAGCAAGATGCCCCACGAACCGGTCAGCATCTCGCTGGCGAAATCGTTTGCTTGGCCGCCGGGTTGAAATGTGCGGGTGCAGCCGACAGCGCGGAAGAATTGGTTGTCGATGCCGCGTCCGCCATCGACGCCGCGGAAATCATTGTGCGCGCACGTGCCGGCCGCGACGCTTCCAGTGCGTGCATCCGTTCCATCGAGATCAATGCCATAAGCTGGAGCAGCGCTTGCGACGGGGTGCATGTGCGGGTCAGACGCGCCAGCTTCAGGGTTCAGGCATAGATTGGGGCCGTCGCCGCCGCCGAATGGGTTCACGGCGGTGAATACGCGCTGCCTATATTCCTGATCGCTTTCATCTTCGCGCTGCTGTCCTTCGGGCGTCGCGGCATAGGCTTGAAACGCGCCCATCGACAGACCGTCAGGACAAGCCAATTCGGAGCCGGCCAAATCTGTCAGAGCATATTCGATGTCCGCGATGACGAAGCCGGCTTTGCCATCTTGAATAAGATTGGACTGGCTTTGCGCGGGCGCGACCGCGGCCAAAACTGCAAGACCGCCAAAAACCAAGCCGGCCGCACCGTAGCGAAACGTCTTTGCCGAGCTCATCCGTGTTCCTCCGCGCGCATTTTTCGATAGGTTTATAACCGCTCGATGGTTGGCAATGTTTGTCGCAAGCGTGTCGTATCCGCGATTTGACCCGGAACAAGCGGTTGCGGCGCAGCGTCCGGTTGTTGCAGAACGGCAAGAGATCAACGGGAGGAAGCGCGCCATGTGTGATGATCGCACCGCAGCGGAAGATGAAGTATTCCTGCGAGAGAAGGGCGCGCTGTCGCGGCGCGGCTTTGGCGCCGCTTCCTTCGGGGCGCTTTCTGCGAGCGCTCTGGCTGGTTGCGCGTCGGGCTCGGCCGCCGGCGGCGATGTTGCGGAGCGTGACGTCGATATCACCATGCCGGACGGCGTGTGCGATGCGCATTTTGCGTATCCGGCGAACGGCGCCCATGCGGCGGTTCTGGTGTGGCCGGACATCATGGGGCTTCGCCCGGCCTTTCGCATCATGGGCAAACGCTTGGCCGCTTCGGGCTATGCCGTGCTCACGGTCAATCCGTTCTATCGCCAGCAGCGCGCGCCGATTTTGCAAGAAGGGCAAAGTTTCCAGGATCCGGAAGTGCGTCCGCGTCTGTTTGAGATGATGCGGAGCTTCACACAGACTTCGCAAATGACGGACGCTGCCGCGCTCATTCAATGGCTGGATAGCCAAAGCGAGGTCGATACCGGCAAGAAGATCGGCACGACCGGCTATTGCATGGGCGGTTCGTTCGTCATGCGCACGGCGGCGGCTGTCCCGAGCCGGGTGGGCGCCGGCGGCTCATTTCACGGCGGCGGACTCGCCACGGATGCGCCTGACTCTCCGCATCTTTTGATCCCACAAATGCAGGCGGGTTTCCTGATCGCCATCGCGCAGAATGACGACGAAAACGATCCGCAGGCAAAAGAAACGCTGCGCGAAGCTTTCGCGGCGGCGAACCGGCCGGCGGAGATCGAAGTCTATCCCGCGCAACATGGCTGGTGTGCAATCGACAGTCACGTCTATGACGAGGCGCAAGCTGATCGCGCATGGGCGCGGCTATTGCATTTGTTCGCGACGAATTTGGGCTGAGGCGGCGCTTCCGCCGTGACTTTGGGCACAGACAAGCGGCGCCGCGTAGGTCAGTTTGGTTGTTGTTGAGGGTGCATGATGGAAGGGAGTGCGCATGAACGGCGACCGGTTCGTGCTGGCGCAAATCTCGGACATGCACCTGCGCGCGGATGATGGCGCGCATGCGGACAATCTAAAGCGCGCGCTGCGCCAAGCTAATGAATATAGCCCCGACGCTATTCTGCTGACTGGCGACCTCGTCAATGATGAGGGCGAGGCCGAATATGCCGCGCTTGCCGATGCGCTCGCCGATGCTCCAGCGCCAGTGTATCTTATGCCCGGCAATCACGACCATCGTGCGCGGCTACGCGCGGCATTTCCGGCGCATCGTTATCTCCCGCCAGAGGGGCCGCTAAGCTTCGCCATCGAGGATTTTCCCGTGCGCCTCGTCGCCGTGGACCAGATCGTGCCTGGCGCCACGCATGGCGAGTTCACGCCTGAACAGGCCGAATGGCTGGACGCCGCGCTTGGCGCCGTTGCTTACAAGCCTGCCATCGTTGCGCTGCACCATCCGCCATTTCTCACGCACGATGCGCTGTTCGATGAAATCGGGTTGCAGCGCGCGGAGGCGTTCGCAGCCATCATCGCGCGCCATCCGCACGTGATCCGCATTCTGTGCGGGCATCGGCATCGCATGGTGGTCGGGCAGGTTGCCCATGCGCCTGTCGTGGCCGCTCCGGCGAGTTCGTACGTCTATGGCCTGGCATTGCGTGAGGGGCAGGCCAGGGGTGTCAAAACGAGCGAATCGCCTGGCTGGATGCTCCACGTTTGGACCGCGCGAGGCGGGCTCGCCAGCATCAACATGAGTTTGTGATCGGGTCTTAGATGCAGCTAGGGCCGGATCCTAAGATCCGGCCCATTTCTGCGGTGGCGCCTAGGCGGGGGGAGTAGGTCGGCGCCGTTGGAAGAACGATCAGGTCCCTGCTCAGTTCCGGCGCGAGGCGAAATTTTCGCAATTCATTGAGGGCGGTAAAGGGCGCCGCCGGAACCTTTCTGGCCCCGGCGACGCCCCGTCAGCATGCCCGGTACGAAAGTGTCAGCCCCCGCTGACCAGCGAAGGTGAGATCGTCTGCTTTGCCGCGTCAAGCGCGGTTTCCTCGATTCAAATCGCATCGGAATGAGCGTCTCCTCCACGCCACATCTTGACGTGAGGCTCTGTTCGGATCAGCCCTCCCTTAAGGGCCGGGCGCGGACAGCGCCCTATCGGATGACACAATATGAGATCGCCGAAAGCAGCGAAGAAATCCGCGCGAGCCAAGACGCGCATGTACTCAACCTCGGAGGGCCGCGCGAATTTCGCCGAGGCTCTCGAAGCCGCGCAAAGCGAAAGCGCCATTATCGGCTTTGAACGCTATGGCCGTCCGGTTGCAGCGTTGGCGCCGATCGAAGCGGTGATGCTGCTTGCCGGTGTGAAGCGTGGCATCAACCCCAAAACGCGGGCGGCGATCACGCAAGCCGCGCAGGCGTTTGTGCGCGCCATGCCGGAGCTTGAGAATGGCGCCGCAGCGGCGCCCGTTAAGGCGCAAGCGAAGGCGCCTGCGAAAAAGGCGCCCGCGAAGAAACGCCGAAAGGGTTCACGCGCGACTTGATGCGTGTCTAGAGTGCGCATTCTCCTGGGGAGGATGCGCATGAAGACAAAAGCAGCGGTCGCGTTTGCAGCCAAGCAGCCTTTGGAGATCGTCGAACTCGATCTTGAGGGACCGAGGGCGGGCGAAGTGCTGGTCGAGATCAAGGCGACCGGCGTATGCCATACCGACGCCTACACGCTCGATGGTCTCGACAGCGAAGGCATCTTCCCGAGTATTCTCGGCCACGAAGGCGCGGGCATTGTGCGTGAAGTTGGCGCGGGCGTGACGAGTGTCGCGCCCGGCGATCACGTCATTCCGCTTTACACGCCCGAATGCCGCCAGTGCAAAAGCTGCCTGTCGCGCAAGACCAATCTCTGCACCGCGATCCGCGCCACACAAGGCAAGGGCGTGATGCCGGATGGTTCGTCGCGCTTTTCCTACAAAGGACAGCCAATTGCCCATTATATGGGCTGCTCGACGTTTTCGAACTTCACCGTGCTGCCGGAAATCGCGGTGGCGAAAATCCGTCAGGACGCGCCGTTCGATAAGGCCTGCTATATCGGCTGCGGCGTGACGACGGGCGTCGGGGCCGTGACCAACACCGCCAAAGTGGAGCCGGGCGCGAACGTGATCGTGTTCGGCCTGGGCGGCATCGGCCTCAATGTGATCCAGGGCGCCAAGCTTGTCGGCGCGAACATGATCGTCGGCGTCGATATCAATCCCGCGCGCAAGGCGTGGGGCGACAAGTTCGGCATGACGCATTTCGTCAATCCGAAGGATGTCTCCGGCGATTTGGCCGCGCATCTGGTCGAGCTGACCGGCGGCGGCGCCGATTACACGTTCGACTGCACCGGCAATACGGATGTGATGCGCACAGCGCTCGAAGCGTGCCATCGCGGCTGGGGCGAAAGCATCATTATCGGCGTTGCCGAAGCGGGCAGGGAAATCGCCACGCGGCCGTTTCAATTGGTGACGGGCCGGGTGTGGAAAGGCACTGCCTTTGGCGGCGCGCGCGGCCGCACCGATGTGCCGCGCATCGTCGATTGGTATATGGACGGCAAGATCCAGATCGATCCGATGATCACGCACACGCTGCCGCTGGAGCGCATCAACGAAGCGTTCGACCTGATGCACAAAGGCGAAAGCATCCGCAGCGTCGTGGTCTTTTAATGAGCTTGGTCATCATCACCGGGCCGCCTGCGGTCGGCAAAATGACCGTCGGGCTGGAGCTCGAAAAGCTCACCGGCTTCAAGCTCTTTCACAATCACATGTCGATCGATATCGCGGCGAAGTTTTTCGAGCCGGAATCGCGCGCGTTCGGGCGTTTGGTCGGCACCATCCGCCGCGTCGTTATGGAGGAAGTCGCGGCGAGCCGCGATTGGGGGCTCATCTTTACTTTCGTGTGGGCGTTCGACGATCCTGCCGACGCCGCCGCCATTCAGCGCTGCGCGGAAATTTTCGCGGCGCATGGGCGGCAGACCTATTATGTCGAGCTGGAGGCTGACATTGGCGAGCGCGAGCGGCGCAATGTTTCCGAATTGCGGCTGGCGCATAAGCCGTCCAAGCGCGACACTGAGGCTTCGGCGGCGCAGTTGCGGCGCATGAGCGAAAAACACAAAACCAATTCGACTGACGAATTGCGTGACCGCGATTATTATCTGCGTATCAACAACACCAATATGTCGCCGCAAGAGGTCGCCGCGCGTATCCAGAAAGAGTTCAATCTGCCGCGCGCGCGTTAATCGGGAATAGGCATGGCCCGGCCAATATCGCTATCCAGGCGCAGCATAGTGCTCGGCGCGGCGGCGCTTGCGGCCTGCGCACGCGCCGAAGATCCCTACATCACTCACGATTACGATCCTGCACGCGATCCGCGCGCGGACCTTGCGCTGGCTATCGAGCGTGCTCAGGCGCAGCAGAAGCGGATTCTGCTCATTGTTGGCGGCGAGTGGTGCGTGTGGTGCCACATTCTTGAGGATTATCTGGAAGCAAACGCCGATGTCGGCGCCGCGTTCGCCAATGCTTTCGTCATCCTCAAAGTCAATTATAGCGACGACAACAAAAACGAAGACTTCCTCGGCGCCTATCCGGAGTCCGAGGGCTATCCAGATTTTTTCATCCTGGATTCGAGCGGCGCGTTTCTGGCGCAACAAGGCACGGGCGAGTTGGAGGAGGAGCGCTCCTACAATCGTGAGCGCATGCTCGCCTTCGCACGGCAATGGAGCGAATGATGAGCGACTGGAAGCTGCCTTGGACTGCCTCGTGCCTGTGCGGGCAGGTGAAAATGCGCATCAGCGCGCCGCCGCTCTTCTCGGCGGCTTGCCATTGCGACGGCTGCCAGAAATTGTCGAGCGGCGCTTATTCGCTGACGATGATGCTGCCGCCGGACGGGTTTGAGGTGCTTTCCGGCGATACCGAGATCGGCGCGATGCATCGGGCGGAAATCCAGCATCATTATTGCACCCATTGCAAAAGCTGGTTGTTCACCACCGGCGCGCTGCTCGGCGGTAATGTGAATTTCCGCCCCACCATGCTTGAGGATGCGAGCTGGGTGCGCCCCTATGTAGAGACATGGACGGCGGCGAAATTGCCCGGCGTATCGACCGGCGCGACGCTCAGCTTCGAGAAATTTCCGACGCAGGACACATTCGGCGAGATCATCCGCGGCCATGCGCGCGAGGGCGCTCGGCCCTAGGTGCGCCGCGCCGCGTTCTGCCGGCGCATGAACACGGCGGTCGAGATGAGCACTACCGCGAGGCCGAGCACTGAGGCGACCTTGATGAAGCCGGAAAGCTGGGCCATGTCGAACGCGAGGACTTTCACCGTCGTCGCCAGCAAGAGAACAAGCCCACTCCAGCGCAGCACGGGATCGTTGCGCCTCACGCCGAGCGCCAGCAGCGCCGCGCCATAGAGCGCCCAGACTGCGGAGAGGGCCCACATTTCAATAGCGCCTGCGTCCTCGCTTGGCGGGATCGCGCCGTTATGGAAAACCGCGCGCGTGAACAATGTGAGTGCGACCAACACATGAATTGCGGCGGTGACGCGTGTCGCCGGCGCAAACAGATTGGCGCGCGGCACATGGGGGATGCGGACAGCGAAGATGCTCACGGCGGAAGCGATGATGAGCATGGTGATGGCGGCGGCGGAACTCGCTGCGCCAGCCGTGTGAGCCGGAGCGATGCCCCACCAGGGATTGTACAAAACCCATAATCCGAGGGCCGCGAAGGCGAGTGTGGGCCAAGCCGCCGCCGCCCAAATGGCGCGTAAATCGTAGAGATAAGCCCGTATAGTGTCGCGCCCTGGCGTGCGCGCCGTGATGGCCGCGCCGGCAAGAACAAGGGCAAGCGGCCACAATGCGTGAGCGTATCCTTCAAGCCATATGAGATTGGCCGTATCGTCCATGGCGCCGCGCTGGTGAAGCCAGCGTATGAAGCCGTGGCCGAAACTCCACGCGAACAGAACCGCGGCTGCTGCGGCGGCAAAGCGCGTCGGTTCGGTTTCCCGCGTGACTGAAAGCGCGCGTCCGATCAGGAGTGCGCATGCCATAGCTGCGCCTTGTGCGAGCACGGCAAGCAATGTGATCAAATCACCAGTGACGGCGGCGCTTTGCCCGCCCCACCAGGGGTGGCGCGCGATCAGCAGCAGACAAGCTGCGACAGCCAAAGCCGCCCATGCCGCGCCGCGCATGATGAAATCGAGGTCCTGTCCCAACGGGCCGCCGAGCGGTTTGCGCCGCCGCGCAGCGATGGCGATGCCGAGCGCCGCGGCCAGAACCAACAAGGCATAGCAAGCGCCTTCGAGCAGCCCGAGCGCTGCGGTAGCCGCTTCGAGGCCATGAAATACGACGCGAATTTCAAGCAACACCCATGTCAAAGCCAACAATGCGCCGGCGCCGGCATAGAGCCGCGCGGGATTGAGTTGGTGCGAATAGAGGCGGTGCGCCGCGAACAAAAACAGCGCAGCGGGTGCGGCGAAAGCTAGAGCAAGCGGGCCGATCAGCGGCGGGCCTTGGATGGGTGAGGGAAGAACGCCCCACCAGGGGTTGGTGAAGAGGCCCGGCGCCAGCGCCGTATAGATGAACCCCGCGGCCATGAGGACATGGCCGCGCATGGCGCCGATGCGTCCGAAATCATGTCCGGCGCGCGGGAGCGTGAGATGACCCGCCATCAGAAGCGCGAGCGCACGGAGCGCGCCTTCGGTGAACAGGCTAAGCGGCGCCGAGGGGCCGGAGGTGAACCAGCGCAACAGCAGGAAGGCGGCGATCAAAATGAAGAATATGCCAGCGGAGCTAAGCGCTTCGCCGGTCGTAATGCGCGCGGCGCGCCGCTGCATCAAATAGGCGGCGCAGAAGAAGAAACCGGCGCCTACCAGCAACACAAGCACGCCGTGCCAGAGCGGCAGCGCGCCCGTGAGCACAGCGCTAATCAGCTCGGGTGAAAGCGCATGCACCAAGGCGAAGGCTGCGGCGCCAAGCGCGCCGAAGCGTAGCGCACGCCAGCCCTGCCATACGAAAGCAGCGGCAAGTCCCAGCGCGATGCTGGCATAGGCTGCCGCGCGCACATGCGCCGGAAACAGAGATTCCAAGCACAGGAACAGCAATGCGACGGCGGCGGCTGTCCAAAAATCCACGGCCTTGTCATTGCGTGGATCTTGCGCATTGCGCGCTGCGAACCAGGCGGCGGCGAACAGCATCGCCGCGCCAAAGAAAAGCGGCGCCCAGGCTGTGGGCGCATGCCAATTCACGCGCGATGTGGCGGCGAAGGCGGTGAGCAGCGCCGAACCAACCGCGCCTGCCGCCGCGACCAGCGTGCGTCCGCTACGGTGCGGTCTTGCCGCCGAGGCGGAGAGCGCCGTCACAGCGGCGGAGAAAAGAATGAAGGGGTAGAAATCTGCGCTCAGCGGCCCGAATGCATCGCGGGCATTCAGATAGGCCGCAAAGCCGAGCGTAAGCGAGGCGATCGTAACCGCGACCACGGCAGGCGGCGCCACACGCGCGCGCACGGCTGACGCGGCAAGCGCGACGAACAAGGCGCCGACCCAGGCCGGGGCGGCGATCATGCCGTTGTCTGAGGGCGCGGCGGAAAGCCAAGTCCACAGCATCGCCACGCTGCTGATGCAGATCGCAATGCTCGGACCGAGCGCATGCGTGCGGGCCCAGGTCAGGCGGCCCTGTTCTTCTTGTGCAAGCGGCGGACGGAACGCGAGTGCAACGCCGCCGAGGCTGGCAAAGCTCAGCAGCGCCAGCGCGCGGCGTAGTTCGTCGGCTGCTATGGCTGCGGCGAACCAGAAATAAAAACCGCACAATGTAACAGCCGCCGCCCAGGCCCAGCGGCGCAATGCGGCCAGGGTGAAGCCAGCGGCGCCGATAGCGCAAAGAAACAGCGTAAGCGATGGACGCGGCCATGCATCGGGCGTGGCGAGCGCTGGCGCAAAGAGAGCAGCCAAAACAGCTAATACGCCCAAGGGTTGGCCATGCCGGAATGACAATCCGACGAGCAGGGCGGCGGCCAGGATCAGCAGCACTACCGTCACCGGCCAGCTGATCATGCCGTAAAGTGCGTGAGCGGCCCAAGCGCAGGCATAGAGCGTCGCCACGCCCGCGCCCGCAAGCAGCGCGCCGACGAGCGCATGTTTGCCTTTGCTCCATTCGCTCAATCCGATCAGCGCCACGGCAAAGGTGACGGCGCACCCAAGCTGGACTGCCGGCGTGAACCAGCTTTGCTGCGCCGCGAAAGCGACAAGCAGAATGCCGCCGAGCGCCAAGGCGCCGCCGCCTAGCCAAGCGAGGCCGTTCTCTGACAGCCATTGCTCAAGCCGGCGCTCTTGCGTGCGCGCCGCGCGTGGCGGCGGTGCAGCCGCTTCCGGCATTGGCGGCGTTACGGTTTCCGGCGCCGGCGCCTGGGGTTCAGCAACGGGGGGCGTTTGTTCGGACGCCGCCTGCTCATCGTCATCGTTGGAGGCTTCAGGAATGGGCGTATCCAGAAGCAATTCGTCATCTGGGACTTGCTGCGTCAGCAACAGCGTGTCGTCTTGTGGCTCTTCGTGCTGGTCTGGAGCAGGCGCGGCGACAGGGGCGGGCTGGCCGCTGAACACGGCGAGCCGCTCCTCCAGCGTGGTCAGCCGGAGCTTCAGGCCCTCAATGCGCCGGGATTGCCACCAGGCCCAACCGACGAGGCCGAGAATGACCAGCCATTCCAAAATCGCCGCCCCCTCGCGGTCTTTTCCAGGATTTTTCCGTGCGCCGGCTGATCGCGCAACCCAATGCGCCGCTGACGCGCCTGTACTCGCGGTAAAGGAGAGCGCGGCTTGTTTGACGCGAACCCAGCGTGCGCCTTTGCGCGGATGAGGCGAGCAGGATAGGGTAAGAAAAAAATTGGAGGAGACGCGGCCTTGAAGCCCACCGATATCGGGCAGCCCGATTATTTTCACAAAGTCGTGGACTGCCAGTGGGCATGCCCCGCGCATACGCCGGTGCCGGAATATATCCGGCTGATCGCGGCAGGCCGCTATGCGGACGCCTTCATGATCAATTGGAAGTCGAACGTGTTTCCGGGGATTCTCGGGCGCACGTGCGATCGCCCATGCGAGCCCGCGTGCCGGCGCGGACGCGTTGAAGATCAGGATGAAAAACCCGAACCGGTGGCGATCTGCCGGCTGAAGCGCGTCGCCGCCGACAATAAGGGCGAAGTCGAAGCGCTATTGCCGCCGATCGCGGCCCAGAAGAATGGCAAGCGCGTGGCGTGCATCGGGGCCGGTCCGGCTTCGCTGACGGTGGCGCGCGATCTCCTGCCGCTCGGCTATGAAGTGCATATCTTCGACGCCGATCCCAAAGCGGGCGGCATGATCCGCACGCAGATTCCGCGCTTTCGTTTGCCGGAACGCGTGATCGATGAGGAAGTCGGTTACATTCTGCGCTACGGCCCGGTGACGCATTTCGGCGAGCGCATCGAGAGCCTCAAAGCGTTGCTGGATCAGGGCTGGGACGCCGTGTTCGTCGGCTCAGGCGCGCCGCGCGGCCGCGATCTCAAACTGCCCGGCCAGGAAGAAGCCAGCGCCAATGTGCATATCGGCATCGATTGGCTGTCCAATGTTTCGTTCGATCACATTCATTCCATCGGCAAGCGCGTCATTGTGCTCGGCGGCGGCAACACGGCGATGGATTGTTGCCGCACGTCGCGCCGCCTGGGCGGCGAGGATGTGAAGGTGATCGTGCGCTCGGGCTTCGATGAGATGAAGGCGAGCCCGTGGGAGAAAGAGGACGCCCAGCATGAAGGCATCCCGATCCTGAATTTCCTCAATCCGAAGGAAATCACCCACGAAAACGGCAAGCTCACAGGCGTGCTGTTCCAGAAGATGAAATGGTCGGAAGAGGGGGGACGCAAGAAGCTTGTCCCGACTGGCGAGCCCGACGTGCATTATGAGTGCGACGACGTGCTGATGGCTGTTGGCCAGGAGAACTCATTCCCGTGGATCGAACGCGATCTCGGCATGGAATTCGACAAATGGGACATGCCGGTCGTCGATCCTGTGACGTTCCAGTCGTCTGTTCCGAACGTGTTTTTTGGCGGCGACGCCGCGTTCGGCCCGAAGAACATCATCTGGGCCGTGGCGCACGGCCATGACGCGGCAGTGTCGATCGATCTGTTTTTGAACGGGCAGGATGTGAAGCAGCGTCCGCCGCCGGGCGTGTCCATGTTGTCGACGAAAATGGGCATTCACGAATGGGCCTACGACAACGATGTCTCGCTCGACATTCGCTATAAGGTGCCGCTGGTCGAACCGGACGTCGCGCTACGCAATGTGAAGATCGAGGTCGAGAAGGGTTTCGATCCGCTGTTGGGCTATAAGGAAGCGCAGCGCTGCTTGAATTGCGATGTGCAGACTGTTTTCTCGGCCCCGCTTTGCATTGAGTGCGACGCCTGCGTCGATATCTGCCCGATGGACTGCATTACCTTCACCGAGAACGGTGAAGAAACGGAATTGCGTCAGCGTTTGAACGCTCCAGCGCTGAACTTGACGCAGGATCTGTACATCGCGGACGGGCTGAATACGAAGCGCATCATGGCGAAGGACGAAGACGTTTGCCTGCATTGCGGCTTGTGCGCAGAGCGCTGCCCGACCGGAGCGTGGGATATGCAGCAATTCTATCTGGAAATGTCCCATGCCGGTTGTGCGCCTCAATCGGAAATCCGCAACAGGGAGCCCGAACCCGCGAAATAGAAAAACTTTTCCGCGATGCAGCAATTGTCTCCAAGGTGGCGACGCATGTGCAGCATGAAGGCGAGGCTAAATCAGAATGCTTCAATTGAAGCGATCAAGCTTGTATTGAATGTGTTCGGGGCGGAATGGCCGCCGCGAACACGACCGAAAACGAGGCGCCGCTCTACACCATGACGAAGCCGCTGGCCGCTACGAACGATTTCGTCGTCAAATTCGCCAATGTGAACGGTTCAGGATCGGCTTCAGCCAACGGCTTGTTCGCCAAGGCCGTACTGCGCATGGGCGTGCCTGTCGGCGCGCGCAACATTTTTCCATCGAACATTCAGGGGCTGCCAACCTGGTACGAAGTCCGCGTCAATGATAAGGGCTGGCTCGGCCGCCGTGGCGGTGTCGATCTCATGGCGGCGATGAACCCGCAAACCTGGGAAGATGACGTCGCGAGCATCGAGCCAGGCGGATATCTTCTGTATGATAGTTCCAAACCGTTGCCGGCTTCGCGCTTCCGTGACGACGTCAATGTTATAGGCGCGCCGCTGACAGAGCTGATCGCGGCGCAATTCACCAATCCGCGTCAGCGTCAGCTGTTCAAGAATATTTGCTATGTAGGCGTGCTCGCGCACCTCCTCGGCATTGAAACCGAAGTGGTCAAGGATTTGCTGCGCCAGGAATTCAAAGGCAAAGACAAGCTGATCGAACCGAATTTCAAGGCGTTTGAAATCGGCCGTGCATATGCAGAAGCCAGTATCGCGCCGATCGGTTTGAAATTGCGCCGCTCGGACAAAGTCGGCGATCGCATTTTCGTTGAGGGCAATGACGCAGCTGGGCTTGGCGCGGTGTATGGCGGCGCCACGTTTTGCGCTTGGTACCCGATCACGCCATCCACCTCTCTGGCGGAAGCCTTCCAGAAATATTGCAATCAGCTACGTGTCGACGCGGACGGGAAAAACCGGTTCGCCATCGTGCAGGCTGAAGACGAGATCGCCTCGATCGGCATGGTCATGGGCGCGGGATGGGCGGGTTCGCGCGCCTTCACCTGCACGTCGGGGCCGGGCGTGTCGCTGATGACGGAATTCATCGGTCTTTCCTATTATGCCGAAATTCCCGCCGTGATCTTCGACGTTCAGCGCGGCGGGCCATCGACCGGCATGCCTACACGCACGCAGCAATCGGATATCCTCTCCTGCGCTTACGCCAGCCATGGCGACACGAAGCATCCGCTGCTGTTTCCCGGAAACCCCACCGAGTGCTTTGAGTTCGCCGCCAAATCGTTCGATCTCGCCGATTTCTTTCAGACCACAATCTTCGTGATGCTCGAACTCGATATCGGCATGCAGGATTGGCTGACCGAGCCGTTCAAGTGGGACGAAAAGCGCACGCTCAATCGCGGCAAGGTGCTGAGCTACGAGCATTTGGAGCAGGGCGTGCCGTTCGGACGCTATCGAGATGTCGATGGCGATGCTGTGCCGTATCGCACTTATCCGGGCACGCATCCAACGCGCGGCTCGTATTTTACGCGAGGCACCAGCCACGACAGAGATGCGCGCTACAGCGAAAAGGGCGCCGATTATGTCGAGGGCATGCAGCGCCTGCTTCGCAAATGGGAAACGATGAAGGCGCATGTTCCGGCGCCAATCCGCAAGGACGCGAAGCGGCGTACGCCCGATGGCGTCATCTATATTGGGTCCACCGATCCGGCGATGGAGGAAGCGCTCGCTATCCTCGAAGAACATGGAATTCATCTCGACGCGATGCGCGTGCGCGCATTCCCATTCTGCGACGAGGTGTTCGAATTCATTCGCAGCCATGAGCAAGTATTTGTCGTGGAGCAGAACCGCGACGCTCAGCTGAAGTCATTGCTGGTCAATGAGGGCGGGGTGCACCCCGCGCGCCTTGTGTCCGTGCTCCATTATGACGGCACGTCAATCACGGCGCGCTTCATCGTCAAGGAAATCACCGACAAGCTTAAAGCCGGGCACGCAGCGGCCATGCCGGAAGGGGCGAAGTAGATGACCTATCTGGCAAAACCGAAGCTGCATCACCCTTCGCTCGAGAAGAATACGCTCGGATTTACGCGGCGCGATTATGAAGGGCGTATTTCCACGCTGTGCGCTGGTTGCGGCCATGATTCAATCAGTGCTGCTATCGTGCAAGCCTGCTTTGAGATCGATCTCGCACCGCATCGGCTGGCGAAGTTTTCCGGCATCGGTTGTTCGTCGAAAACGCCGGACTATTTCGTGAGCCCAGCGCACGGCTTCAACGCTGTGCATGGGCGGATGCCATCGGTGCTGACGGGCGCAAGCATTGCCGCGAAGGATCTGATCTATCTCGGCGTATCCGGCGACGGCGACAGCGCCTCGATTGGCCTTGGCCAGTTCGCGCACGCCGTGCGGCGCGGCGTGAACATGACGTACATCGTCGAAAACAATGGCGTCTATGGCCTGACCAAGGGGCAATTTTCTGCGACGTCGGACAAAGGTTCGAAGGCTAAGAAGGGGCTGGAGAATAAGGATTCGCCAATCGATCTTGTCATGCTCGGTCTGCAATTGGGCGCAACCTATGTTGGCCGCAGTTTTTCCGGCGACAAGACGCAGCTCGTGCCGTTGATCAAGGGCGCGCTTTCGCACAAGGGCACGGCGATCATTGATGTGATCAGTCCCTGTGTTGCGTTCAACAACCATGTCGGATCGACCAAGAGCTTCGATTATGTGCGTGAACACAACGAAGCGGTGAACCGCATGGACGTGATCACGCCACGCGCGCCGATTCATGCCGAATACGAGCCGGGTGAGTTGCGCGAGGTGACCCAACATGACGGCTCTGTGCTGCGTCTGCGCAAGATCGAAGAAGATTACGATCCGAGCCGGCGTAACGCGGCGCTCGCTTATCTTGGGCGCAAGGCGCAGGCGGGTGAGATTGTCACCGGTCTGCTCTATGTCGATCCGGAAGCGGCCGATCTGCATGACGGTCTGAACACGGTCGATGCGCCGCTCAACAAACTCACCGATGCCGATCTGATTCCGCCGCTCAGCGCGTTGGAGAGCATCAACGCCCGGCTGCGTTAAGCACGTCTGCGTTCATGTTGTGATGATTTTCAGCATCGCCTGTGCGGCGGCGGGATTGCGCTCTTTCGCGCCGCTGATGAAATAAACAAACACGTCGCCGTTCTTTTCCCACGCGCGTGCGGTTTTCGCCCACTTATTCAAAGAGGGCTTGGCATAGCCGGTAGGCTCCTCGGGTTGAGTTAGCTCCAGACGCGCATAGGCGAAGTCAGCCGTGGGCTCAGTGATGAGCGGATGCTTTTCGGACTCGACGCAGGCAATTGCAATATTGCGATTGCGCGCGAGCTGAAGAAAAGCCTCGTCCTTGAAGCTGTCGTGACGCACTTCGAGCGCGTGGCGAAGTTTTAGCTTTCCGAGCTTTTCCGGCAGCATGTCGAAATAGGCGTCGATCTCGCTAGCGTCGAACTTCTTATAGGGTGGCAACTGCCAAAAGATCGGCCCGAGTTTTTCGCCCAGCTCGCCGACGCCGCTTTGAAAGAACCACGAAATGGAATCGCGTGCTTCACGCAAATCTTTGCGCTGCACTGCGGCGCGCGGCGCTTTGACCGAAAACATAAAACCGTCGGGCGTGGCGGCGGCCCATTTCTTGAACGATGTCGGGCTTTGGGTGCGATAGAATGTGGCGTTGATCTCTATCGAAGTGACTTGGCTGGCGGCATATTCAAGCTGCTTCGCCTTTGGCAGTTTGGGCGGATAGAAACTTTCGTCCCAAGGCTCGTAGCTCCAACCGCCAATGCCGACACGAATGGTCATGGGCTTTAGTTCCCCGTAAAATTGGGTGCGCGTTTGGCGGTGAAGGCCTCGACCGCTTCTTTGTGATCGGCGGTTTCGTGCGCGAGCGCTTGGAAAGCCGCGGACAATTCCAGGACATCGTTGAGACGCGCGTGTTGCGCTTCGCGAAGCAGGCGCTTGGCCAAACGTATCGCGCGCGGCGGATTGACGGCGACGCGTTCGGCCAGTTTGCGCGCTTCGTCCATGAGCTGATTGTCCGGGACAACACGGCTCACCAAACCGATGCGGCAGGCTTCTTCAGCGTCGATCGTATCGCCCGTCAGCACCAGTTCGGCAGCGCGCGCCGGCCCGATCGCTTGCGTTAAAATCCAGGCGCCGCCATCGCCCGGAATAAGTCCGACCTTGACGAAGCTCGACGCCATCTTTGCCGATGCGCCGGCAAGGCGCATATCGCACAGCACGCCAATATCGAGTCCAAGACCTATGGCGTGGCCGTTGAACGCCGCGATGGTGGCGACTTCGACTTCAGCCAGCGCGCGGATAATGCCGTGAATACCATTGCGATAATTGGCGCGTGTCGCGTCCGGCGGCGATTGCGGGCCGATGCCAGTGCGTTCACGCATGGATTTGAGGTCGCCGCCGGCGCAGAAGGATTTGCCGGCGCCGGTGAGGATAAGCGCGTTGATGTCGCGGTCCTCGTGCGCGCGCCACAATGCGCCGGCAAGATCGTCGCAATCCTGGCCGGTGGCGATGGCGTTGCGGCTCTCTGGCCGGTTCAGCGTGACGACGGCAATGTGGCCGGTCTTTTCAAAAGTGGCGAACGTCATGGCGGGCTCCGAAGCGTTTGCTTGGCTTAGACGATGCGCCGGAGCGCGACAATCATGGCGCCACGCCTTCGCCCTCGATGAAGGCGATGAAGCTCTCGCTCTGCACAGGATCTGGGCCGTGGCGGCGCACTTCGATGCTGCCAGTCCGGTTGCGATGCGCAGTGATTATGATGTCGGTTTCGGTATCGGCGCGGAACTCATAACGCGCGCCCTCGGGGCTCAGTGCTTCGGCGCCGTCGCGCACTTCGAGTGAGAAGCGTGTGGTGCGTGCGTTTTCCGAAAGCTCGATCTGCTGTGTCTCAGCGGCGTCCGCAAAGTCATAAGAGGTGTAGATAAGATCGCCGTCCTGATCCTCATGCACCACAATCGTGCGCCGGCCGGTGAAGCCCATGAGCCGCGTGCGCGGCATCCAGCGGCAGGTGATCTCGCGGTCGCCAAGGCGCACGGACGTGAAGGGCGGGGTGTAAGCGGAAGCGGGGTTTTCAAGCATGCCGGGATTGCTCTGACGCACGAGGCCGGCGTCTTCGCCATTCTGGGTGAGCGGGGTGTAGATGCTGCCGGCCGCGCCTTCCGGATCGCCGAGATCATATTCTGTGCTTTGGATCAGAGCGCCGTTCGGCTTGTCATAATGCACAACGCGCGCGGTCTTGCCGTCGCGGTGGAACACAAGCAGCGCAGGCGCATCGATCGCATCGCAGATAAACCAGGGAGCGGGCGCTTCGGTGCGCGTTTCAGGCAAAGGCGGTGGCGGGGTGCTGCTGTCACATGAGGCTAGCACGAACAGACAAGCGAAAAGGGCGGTGCGCATGGCGGCTCCCGTGGGGCTTAATCCAATCCCAGTTTTGTGCGCGCACTTTTTGTCAGCGAAACGGCGTTGTCGCCATAGTCTGCCCACGGATCGGGGCTGGCAAAGCGCGCACGCATATCCTTGAGCTTGAACGCTGATGCGGCGGGAATGGTTTTCAGTTCGTCCCAACTCACAGGCGTTGCGATGGGCGCATGGCCGCGCGCGCGTGCGGAATAGGGCGCGATGGCGGTGGCGCCGCGATGATTGCGGAAATAGTCGATGAAGATTTTGCCCTTGCGCTTGGCTTTCGTCATCGTCGCAACGAAGCGCTTGGGATCGAGCGCCGCGACTTGTTCGGCGAAGGCGCCGGCGAAGCTTTTTACTTCGTCCCATTCGGCGCGGCGCTTGAGGTTAAGCACGATGTGAATGCCTTTCCCGCCGGTGAGCATCGCGTATGACTTGAGATCGGCGGTGTCGAGCAGCGCCTTAATGTCGAACGCCGCGCGCTTAACGTGCTGGAAGTCGAGCCCTTCGTCGGGGTCGAGGTCGAAGACAAGCCGGTCTGGCTTTTCGAGCATGTCATTGCGCGCGCCCCAAAGGTGGATTTCCAGCGCTGACATTTGCGCGCACGCGACCAGCGCATCTGCATTGGGCAGTGTGAGATACTCTTCATCCTTGCCGTCGCTTTCCGTGATCGGCACGGTTTTGATTTCCTTCGGCGCGCCGGCCATGGCGTGCTTCTGAAAGAAGGTCTGCTTGCCGACGCCATCGGGCGCGCGCACGAGGCTCACGGGCCGGCCGAACACATGCGGCCCCATGCGCCCGGCGGCCGCTTCGAGATAGGCGGCGTATTCGGCTTTGGTCACACCGGCTTCGGGAAATAAAACCCGATCGGGGTGCGTGAGGCGCACGTGCGATTTCAGCATTGGCGCAGCTTTTTCCGCAACCACGTCTTTAGCCACCTTGTCGCCGCGCAAACCAAGAAACACGCCGTGCCGCACCGCGCCTTCGCTCGTGAACTCGGCGAACTTCACCTGCGCGACCAGTTTTGGCTCAACCCATTTGGCGCCGCGCGCGGCTTCGCGCGGCACGGTAAGCGCAGGCTTGGCGCGCGCGATCTTGGTCAGCTTTTCATGCAGGGATGCGAGCGCCTGATCGGTGAAGCCCGTTCCGACATTGCCGCGATAGGTGAGCTTGCCGTTCTCGCGATCCGCCAGCATGAGCGAGGCGAAAGCGCGCCCCCGTGCGGACGGCTGATAGCCGATGATGACGAATTCCTGCTCATTGACGCATTTGATCTTCAGCCAGGATTTGCCGCGCCCGCTGACATAGGAAGAGTCCGCCTTCTTCGAGATGATGCCTTCCAGGCCCTTATCCTTGAAGGCCTCCAAAACATCAGGGCCGTCGCCTTCAAAGTAGGGGCTCAACCGGATCGGCGCCTTAGCGCTTTTCAAGATGGCTTCAAGCCTGTCCTTGCGCTTTAGGAGCGGCGTCTTGCGCAAATCCTTCGCGCCATCGGCCAGAAGGTCGAACACAAAATAGGACACGCCTTTGGCGACGCCGTTTTCGAGCGACTTTTGCAACGCAGAAAAATCGGTGCGGCCGTTAGCTTGTGCAACGGCGGCTTCGCCATCGAGCAGCACGTCTTTCAGCTTCAGCGCCGCGAGCGCATCGGCGATCGGTTGAAACTTTGCCGTCCAGTCCAAGCCGTTGCGCGTGTAGAGCCGCACGGAATCGCCCGAGCAGGCGGCGAGCAGGCGATAGCCGTCATATTTGATTTCGTGAATCCAGTTGTCGCCGCCTGGCGCCTTTTCGACCCGCGTCGCCAGCATGGGTTCGACAAACGCCCACTTGGGCGGCTTGGCTGCTTTCGGCTCTTTCTCGCCGCCCTTGCTCCAGACCCGCGCGGTTTTCGCGCGCACGTCCTCGATCGTGCGGCCCGAGATCACGCTGGTTATATTGCGCGCGACCGGATCGTCGGCGCCGGCATGTGCGTCCTTCGATTTGAACAGCAGCCAAGGTTCGCCGCGTTCGCCCTCGCGCGGCTTGATCTTGACCATGTGAAACTCACCCTTGAGGCGCTCGCCCTCAAGTTTGAATTTCAGCTCACCCTTCTTCATGCCGGCTTCGGGATCGAGCAGCCATTTCACTTTGCCCGTATCCCAGATGATCACGGCGCCGGCGCCGTATTCGCCCTTAGGAATGATGCCTTCGAACGATCCGTATTCGAGCGGATGGTTTTCCGTGCGCATTGCGAGGCGTTTGATTTTCGGATCGAGGCTTGGGCCTTGCGGCACGGCCCAACTCATCAACACGCCATTATGTTCGACGCGGAAGTCGTAATGCAGACGCGTGGCGGCGTGCTTTTGGATGACGAACATGCCGCCGGCATTTTTCAGCTTGCCGCCTGCCGGCTCGCTCGTCTTCGCGAAGTCGCGCTTGCGATTATAGTCTGCCAGACCTTCAGCGCTTGCCTGCGCCCTAGCGCGAGGCTTGCTCTGACTGGGCTTGCGCGCCGCCATGACTATTTCTTGGCGCGCTTGGCCGCCTTCTTAGCCGGCGCCTTGGCGCGGGGCGCTGCACGCGTCTTTTGCGCGGCGGCGCGTTTGCGCGGCGGCGGCGCTGCCTCTTCCTCGTCGTCATCATTGGCGGCGGGCTTGGACTTTTTCGACAGCGACTTCTTAAGCGCATCGACCAGAGAGACGACATTATCGCCGTAATCGGCTGCGGCTTCTTCCTGGTCCTCGAGCACGACCTCGCCATTGCGCTCGATCTTTTTCTGCACCAAGCGCTCCAGCGCGGCGCCATATTCGTCCTCGAATTTGGAGGGATCGAACCTCGCTTTCTTGCGCGTGATCAGCTCTTCGGCGAGGTCGACCAGATCCTTGTCGAGTTTTCCGGTCGGGATCTCGTCAAAGAAGTTCTTCGCCGCGCGCAGCTCTTGCGCATAGTGCACGGTCTCGACCAGCAGGCCGTCCTCATAGGGCTTCACCGCCGCGATATAGGATCGCCCGCGCATCGTGATCTGACCAAGGCCGACCGTCTTCGTATTGCGCAGCGCATCGCGCACAACGCGATAGGGCTCATCTGCAAGTTTGCCGTCGGGCAGGGCGTAATAGGGCTTGTCGAAATAGAGCGGATCGATCGTCTCCGAAGGAGCGAACTGGATCATGTCCAGCGTCTTCTTGGACTCGACCTTCAGGGCGTCGAACTCCTCGTCGGAGAACAGCACGTAGCGGCCCTTGGAATATTCATAGCCTTTGACGATCTCGTCCTTGTCCACGGCGCCGATGCCGGGCGCGACCTTCTCGTAGCGAATGCGCTGCTTCGAAGGCTCATGAATTTGGTTGAACGAAATCTTCTCGCGCGCATCGAGCGCGGAATAGAGCTTCACCGGCAGCGCCACGAGGGCAAGCCGGATTTGCCCTGTCCAAACGGGACGAGCTGGAAGTGGCATGTGAGGCTAACGCCCTTAAGTGACCCGACGTTCCGCAAGCGTAACATTGGTGCGGCATTGCGGCAACGCGAGGTAGAGGCGTTTACCTTCTTTTATTGGTCGCGCGCGCGTGCGCCTCACCGTGCCCGTAGGTGGCATGCACCGCGGCGACGAACGCGGCGGCGTCTTGGGGGTCGCGCACGCGATCGGAGAAAACAAGGCCAACGTCTCGTGTGAGTTCGAAGCCGGTCAGCTTCACCGTGGCGAGGCCGGGGCGGAGAAAGCTTTCCGGCGCAACCGTCACCCCAAGCCCGGCGGCGACCATGCTCATGGCGCGGTCGTCGTTCAGCGTGCGCAGGCTGAAGGACGGGCGAACGTCGCGGCTCGTGAAATAGCGGCTGACCTCGGGCAGCGCCTCGCACTGGCGGCGCACGATCATGATCTCATCGGCCAGCGCGCCGCCTTCAATCTCGCCGACGCCGGCAAGCTTATGCTGTGCCGAAGCGAACAGGACGTAGCGCTCGCTGCGCAGCTTTTCCTGCGCGAAGCTTTCAAAGCCGGGGCGGAGAATGGTGATCGCGGCATCGAGCCGGCCGTCGCTCAGCCGGTTGGCGATGTCGCGCTCGGTGCTGTCGAGCAGTTCGAGCGCTTCGCCGCTGGCCTGCGCCGCGTGATGGGCGACGACGCGTTCGAGGTCGTGCGCCGGAATGGTCGAGAGAACGCCCGCGCGCACCCGCTTCAAGCGCGGCGCTTCGGCGACGTCGCGCAGCGCCGCCTCATATTCCTGAGCGATGCGCCGGGCGCGCACCAGGAAGCGGCTGCCGGCGGGCGTCAGGGAAACGCGGCGCGTGGTGCGCTCGAACAGGCGGGCGCCGACTTGCTCTTCCAGCTTGGCGATGCCGACCGAAAGCGTGGGCTGGGTGACCGAAACGCGCGCGGCGGCCTTGGAGAACGAGCCCAGCTCGGCCACGGCCAGGAAGTAGCGCAGCAAATAGCGATCCATTGACAGTATCTATCAGTCTTGTTCGGAAACTTCAATTTCAATAGTCTGGGCAAATCAGTTAGTTGGGTCGCCTCTGGGGAGAGTCCGGCCCATGACCGCCAGTGCGATGCTCGATTTCGGGCTCGGCGAGACCGCCGACGCCATCCGCGATACGACCGCGCGCTTTGCCGCCGACCGCATCGCGCCGCGCGCCGCCGAGATCGACGCGGCCAACCAATTCCCGCGCGAGCTTTGGCCTGAACTCGGCGCGCTCGGTCTGCATGGCATTACGGTCGAGGAAGCCGATGGCGGCCTCGGGCTCGGCTATCTCGAGCATGTCGTGGCGATGGAGGAGGTGAGCCGCGCATCCGGCTCGATCGGGCTTTCCTACGGCGCGCATTCAAATCTCTGCATCAATCAGATCCGCCGCTGGGCCACGCCCGAACAGAAGCAGCGCTATCTGCCGAAGCTGATCAGCGGCGAGCATGTGGGCGCGCTCGCCATGAGCGAAGCGGGCGCGGGCTCCGATGTGGTGAGCATGAAGCTGCGCGCTGACAAACGCGGCGACCGCTACGTGCTCAACGGCACGAAATTCTGGATCACCAATGCGCCGGAAGCGGACACGCTCGTCGTCTATGCGAAGACCGATCCCGATGGGGGAGCGGGCGGCATTACGGCTTTCATCATTGAGCGCGGCTTTCAGGGTTTTTCGACCGGCCAGAAGCTCGACAAGATGGGCATGCGTGGCTCGGACACGGGCGAGCTGATCTTCGAAGACTGCGAAGTCCCCGAAGAGAATGTGATGGGGCCGGTCGGCGGCGGCGTCGGCGTGCTGATGAGCGGGCTCGATTATGAGCGCGCCGTGCTCGCCGCGGGACCGCTCGGCATCATGCAAGCCTGCCTCGACGTGGTGCTGCCCTATGTGCGCGAGCGCAAACAATTCGGTCAGCCGATCGGCTCGTTTCAGCTGATGCAAGCGAAGGTCGCCGACATGGTCGTCGCGCTTAATTCGGCGCGCGCTTACGTGTATGCAGTCTCGCGCGCCTGCGACGCCGGCAATACGACGCGCCACGATGCGGCGGGCGCCATTCTGTATGCGTCGGAAAGCGCGGTGCGCGTGTCGCTGGAAGCGATCCAGGCGCTCGGCGGCGCCGGCTACACCAAGGAATTTCCCGTGGAGCGCTTCCTGCGCGACGCGAAGCTGTACGACATCGGCGCGGGCACGAGCGAAGTGCGGCGCTTCCTGATTGGGCGCGAGGTTATTGGGGCGGAATGAAACTCAAATCGAACATCGACACGAACGCCGAGGCGTTCGCGGCTAATGCCGCGCACCATCGCGGCTTGGCCGAGCAATTGCGGTCGCGCACATCGGAGATCGCGCTCGGCGGCCCCGAAGCGCATCGCAAGCGCCATACCGATCGCGGAAAGCTTTTGCCGCGTGAACGCGTGGAGCGTCTGCTCGATCCGGGCGCGCCGTTTCTCGAAGTCGGCGCGCTTGCTGCGTACGATCTTTACAAGGGCGAAGCGCCGGCGGCGGGCATCATCACGGGTGTCGGGCGTGTGTCGGGCCGTGAAGTGATGATCGTCGCCAATGATGCGACGGTGAAGGGCGGCGCCTACTTCCCGATGACGGTGAAGAAGCATTTGCGTGCGCAGGAGATCGCGCAGCAGAACCATTTGCCGTGCGTCTATCTGGTCGACAGTGGCGGCGCGAACTTGCCGCACCAGGCCGAAGTGTTTCCCGACCGCGAGCATTTCGGGCGCATCTTCTTCAACCAGGCGCGCATGAGCGCCGAGGGCATCGCGCAGATCGCGTGCGTCATGGGCTCATGCACGGCAGGCGGCGCTTACGTGCCGGCGATGAGCGATGAAAGCATCATCGTGCGCAATCAGGGCACGATCTTCCTTGGCGGGCCGCCGCTGGTGAAAGCCGCGACAGGGGAGGTGATCAGCGCCGAAGATCTTGGTGGCGGCGATCTGCACGCGCGCACGTCCGGCGTGGTTGATCAGCTTGCCGCAGACGACGCGCATGCCTTGCATCTGGTGCGCCGCGCGGTGGCGAACCTCAACACGACCAAGCAGGTCGGCCTCGATCTGCGCGAGCCGGTCGCGCCGGCTTACGATCCGCAAGAGCTTTACGGCATCCTGCCGCCGGATGTACGCGCGCCCTATGATGTGCATGAAGTGATCGCGCGCATCGTCGACGGCAGCGAATTCGATGAGTTCAAGCCGCTTTATGGCTCGACGCTGGTTTGCGGCTTTGCCCGCATCTGGGGCTACCCGGTCGCGATCCTTGCCAATAATGGCATTCTGTTTTCCGAAAGCGCGCTGAAGGGCGCGCACTTCATCGAACTGGCATGCAAGCGCGGCATTCCGCTCGTCTTCCTGCAAAACATTTCCGGCTTCATGGTCGGCGGCAAATATGAAGCGGGCGGCATCGCCAAGGACGGCGCCAAGCTGGTGACGGCGGTGGCGTCGGCGGAAGTGCCGAAATTTACGGTGCTGATCGGCGGTTCGTTCGGCGCCGGCAATTACGGCATGTGCGGGCGCGCCTATTCTCCGCGCTTCCTCTTCACCTGGCCCAATTCGCGCATCTCCGTCATGGGCGGTGAGCAAGCCGCGAGCGTGCTCGCGACCATCAGGCGCGATGGCATGGAAGCCAAGGGCGAGAGTTGGGCCAAAGCGGACGAAGAGAAGTTCAAGCAGCCGATCCGGGATTCTTACGAAGCCGAAGGCGATCCCTATCACGCCACATCACGGCTCTGGGACGATGGCATTATCGATCCAGCGCAAACGCGCGACGTGCTCGGGCTGTCCATTTCTGCTTCGCTCAACGCGCCAATTCCGGAGACACGCTTCGGCGTGTTCAGGATGTAGTCCATGCTAAAATCCGTCCTTATCGCAAATCGCGGCGAGATCGCGCGCCGCGTTATTCGCACTGCCAAGCGTCTCGGCGTGCGTACGATTGCCGTCTATTCCGACGCCGACGCGAAATCGCTCCATGTGCGCGAAGCCGATGAGGCCGTGCATATCGGCCCCAATGCCGCCAAGGAGAGCTATCTGCGCGGCGAGAAGATTATCGCCGCCGCCAAGCAAACCGGCGCCGAGGCGATCCATCCGGGCTACGGCTTTCTCTCCGAAAACGCCGAATTTGCCGAAGCGGTGATCAAGGCCGGTCTGATTTGGATTGGGCCTCAGCCGGATTCAATCCGCGCGATGGGTCTGAAAGACGCCGCGAAAAAGCTCATGGCCGAAGCGGGCGTGCCGACAACGCCGGGCTATCTCGGCGAAGATCAGAGCGAAGGGCGTTTGCAGGAAGAGGCCGACAAGATCGGCTATCCGGTTCTGATCAAGGCGGTTGCCGGCGGCGGCGGCAAGGGCATGCGCAAGGTCGAGAAGGCGGCTGAGTTCAAAGCCGCGTTGCAATCGGCCAAGCGTGAAGCGGCGGCGTCGTTCGGCGATGACCGCGTGCTGCTGGAAATGTATGTGCAGCGTCCGCGTCATATCGAAGTGCAGGTGTTCGGCGATACGCATGGCAATGTCGTACATCTGTTTGAACGCGATTGTTCGCTGCAACGGCGCCACCAGAAGGTGATCGAAGAAGCGCCCGCGCCGGGCATGAGCGAAGCGGCGCGCAAGGCCGTCACCGATGCGGCGGTGCTTGCGGCCAAAGCGGTGAATTATGTCGGCGCCGGCACGGTGGAATTCATCGCCGATGCCAGCGAGGGCCTTAAAGGCGACCGCATCTGGTTCATGGAAATGAACACGCGCCTGCAGGTCGAGCATCCGGTGACGGAAGAGATCACTGGTCAGGATCTGGTCGAGTGGCAATTGCGCGTCGCCAGCGGTGAAGAACTGCCGCGCCGCCAGGGCGAACTGAAGATCAACGGCCACGCCATCGAAGCGCGGCTCTATGCGGAAAACACCGCCGCAGGTTTTCTGCCCAGCACCGGCCCGCTCAAAATCCTCAAACTGCCGACGCTGCGCGGTGATCATGCGCGCGTGGATTCCGCGGTCGAGCAGGGCGATGAGGTGACGCCGTTCTACGATCCGATGATCGCCAAGATCATCATGCACGCGCCGACGCGCCACGAAGCCATTGCGCAAATGCTGAGCGAATGGCGCGATGTTGAAGTGTGGCCGGTGAAAACCAATGCCGGCTTCATCTATCGCTGCCTGCGCGATCCGCGCTTCGAGAGCGGCGATGTCGATACTGCTTTGATCGGCGCGCGCGGCGAAACACTGACCGCAACGCCGGCGCCAAGCGAAGCGGCGGCGGCGTTTGCCGCAGGCGGGTTTATGCGCGCGACGGCATCGCCAAGTCTCGGTGCGCCGTCCGCGCGCTATTCGCCTTGGTCTGCGCTGCATGGCTTCCGGCTGAACGCGCCGGCTTCCGCGCGCATCGTCATGCGCTGCCAAGGCGAGAACGTCACGGTCGATGCCGCTGCTATGCCCGATGCATGGCCGCAGCACGCGGGCGATACGATGCTCGTGTTCGAACATGGCGAAGTTTATGAGTTCACACTCGACACCGGCGAAACCGCGGGCGGCGATGCAGCGGCAGGCGATGGCGCGATTATTTCGCCCATGCCGGGCAAGATCGTCTCTGTCGCGGCCAAAGCGGGCGCGAAATTGAAAAAGGGCGAGCCCATCCTCGTGCTCGAAGCGATGAAAATGGAGCACACGCTGACGGCGCCTTTCGACGGCACGCTGGCCGAGCTCAACGCGAAGGCTGGCGCGCAAGTCAGTGAAGGCGTTCTGTTGGCGAAGCTGGAAGCTGAAGCTTAGTTTAGCGCGAAGTCGGCTTCTTCTGTGGTCGGGTGGCGTTTGGCTTCGCCATAGGCTTCGTTCACATCAACCACTGCAAGCGCAGGCACGTTCGCATTGTGCGGAACGCTGGCGCCGGGGCCGATACGTGCGCCCGCGCCGATAAAGGCGTAGCCGCCAATGCGCACCATCCGCACCAGAACGCGCGAGCCTTGGCCTTCCATCTTCTGACGTACATGGGCGTAAAGCTCGACATCGCGTGAAAACACGACGCGATTGCCGATATCCATCAGATCGCGATCGAAAACGTCCATGCGCACCGGCCATTCCACGCCATAGCCGACGCGCGATCCCCACATGCGCAGCCATAGCGAATAGAAGCCGGGGATCACGCGGAGCAGCGATTCCAGATAGGGCAGGGCGTCGTAGAACGCCTGAATGTGGTGGGCCGCGAGCCAGGGGCAGAATTTATCGCCCACGCAGGTGATGCCCTGCTTCAGCGGGGTCCAGCGAAACAGGATGCGTAGAAAGATAGGTGGTACAACATAGACGACGAACAGCACGAGCAGCACCGTCCAGCCCGAGGGCCAAGCCGCGAAAATGCCAAGGGCAGCAAGGCTGGCCGCTGTCATGAGCAGCGGGAAATAAGAAAACAGCCGGTCGAGCGCCGTCATCGGCCGCTCACGCGGCGTCGCTGCGCAGCGCGCCGCTGAACAGCGCGTAAAGCTCGTCGCCTCCACGCGCCGCACGCAAGCGTTCACGTATGTCCGCGCGGCGCATGAAACGCGCGACACGCGCGAGCGCTTTCAAATGGTCGCCGCCACGCTCAGGCGGCGAAAGCAGCATGAACACGAGATCGCAGGGGCGCCCGTCGAGCGCGCCGAAATCATGCGGCGGCTCAAGCCGTGCAAACGCACCCATGGGCCGCTTCACGCCTTCGACCGATGCGTGCGGAATGGCGATGCCTTCACCCATGCCGGTGCCGGAAAGGCGCTCGCGCATCAGCACGCCTTCGAACACTGCGCGCGCGTCAATGCCCTCTGTGCGCCCCAGCACTTCGGCAAGCTGATGCAGCGCTTGCCGGCGCGAGCTAGCAGCCAAGCGCGCCACGATAGCTTCGGGCGCGATGAGATCGCTCAAATCGTTCATGTTCTCCCCGCTCGCGCGCGCGACGCGTGCGCCAACGTTGCGAACCTTAGGTTGGTTCCGACTACTTCAAGGAGCGGCAGTGCGCTCCGGATCAATCCAGCCGATGTTTCCATCGGCGCGTCGATAGACAAGGTTAAGCCCGCCATGTTTCGCGTTACGGAAAAGCAGCGCCGGACTATCGGAGAAATCGAGCTGCATGACCGCCATGGACACCGGCATGGTGAGTAAGGGCGCCGTGGTTTCGGCTATAACAAGAGGCCGGCTTTCGTCGTCGGCCCCATTTGGCGCCGGAGCGTCCTCGGCTTCCTCCTCCCACGGCGCCAGCACATACGCTGTGGCGTTCTCTGCGGGAAGGGGGGGCTTGTTGTCGGCGTGGTGATTTTTCAGCCGCCGTTTATAGCGCCGGACGCGTTTTTCCAGCTTCTCCATGGCGTCGGTGAAGGCGCTATGCGCATCACCGCCATGTCCTTGAGTTTGCAACGAAATTCCAGAGGATAAGTGGACGGCGCAATCCACCTCGATCTCCGTGCCGCCGTTCTTGGCGACCGTGACCACTGCGTCCGTCGCGCGACTGAAATATTTGCCGACACCGCTAGCCAGTTCGTTCTCGATACGAGAGCGCAACGCTTCGCCGACATCCATTTGCCGTCCGGCGACTTGTATCCGCATATAGGGAGCCTCCTAGTTCTCTCGATCGGGCGCCCGGGACCGGGCCCCGCCCCCTCAAGGCGCCTCCCGATCCTTAAAAAGGTAGGCGCGCAATGGGGGAGGGTCAACGCGTGAAGCGCGCTGAAGTGACAGGAATTACTTTCATTTTCCTGAGCCCTGCGCGCCCTTCGCAGGTGCGCACAGCGTTAACGCCGGATTGGCGCCGCGACAGGGTGACGAACTAGTCTGGCGTGCGCGCCAGATAGACGCCTTGGCCTTCACCCGGTTCGCCAACGCCAACATCGGAACGCTGAAAGGCGATCCAACGGCCATTCGGACTCACGACCGAGTTAGAGATGCCGCGCGGCGTGCCAGGCTGTGTGCCGATCACGAGCGGAGACAATGTCCCATTTGGTACAAGTTCAAGCCGGCAAATGTCGAGCGCGGGCAAGCCGCCATCCGCTTCGCTGCACTCTACGGTGGCCCAGGTGCCGTCATGGGCGAGGCCTTCAACTTCGACATAATCCTCTCCCAGAGGGATATAGGTCGTGAGTTGCTCGGTGCGCAGGTTGAGCCCGAACACGCCCATATTGCGTGGGCCGGGCATCACTCCAGGGCCGACGCCGGCGCAGGTGAAAACGACTTCCTGCCCGTTATCGCGGAAGTCCTGCACCTCCCAGAAGCCGCAGCCTTCCGGCGGCTGCGCGGTGACAAGCTGACGGTCGACTATGCGCGGACGGCCGTCTTCATAGACGATACGGCCGGTATAATGTTCGAACTGCACGCTCATGAAGGCGGTGATCCAGCTTTGACCGGGCTCCAAGCTTCGGCCTGCCGGCAATTGCTGCCATGCGATCAGATTGTCCGGTCCAATGGCCACCCCTTCGAAAACGCCTTGGTCTAGCGGTTGCAAGCCAGTGCGCAGACGCCGGTCGAGCACGAAGAGATCCAGATTGATGCGGCTATTGGCGCCGACATGACGCTTCGGCGCCAGGATCAGATAATCGCCGTTTTCAAGATAATGAATGCGCAGCACGCCCTGATGCGGCACGTGCGCCGTGAGGTTCCGAATACGGCCGGTCGCGATTTCGATCTCGTAGGCGTCGCCATAGGCTTTATCGACGAAAGCGATGCGCGAGCCGTCGGGAGAAAAGGCGGGGCGCTCGCCGAACGGCGAGAGCAGGCGCGCTTCATCGATCGACGTTGTCTGCGCCGTGGCCGGCGCGGCGATCACGCTTGCAGCCAAGAGCGCGAAAATAGGTGCGATAAGATTTCGAATGCGCGTCACGTGCCTCTCCCGATTTGCCTCTCTCTTAAGGGGCGGTGCGGAGGCGTAAAGAGCAAAGTGGACGCGTGGCGACGCGCCTTAATGCTCCATGGTGAGGATGAGGTTGCGCACGATCGGATAAATCTGCTTTTCCCAGCGCTTGCCGCTGAACAGCCCGTAATGACCGACGCCCGTCTGCATATGATGCTTTTTGAGGTAAGGGCGCAGGCTTGTGCATAGGTCGTGCGCCGCTGCGGTCTGCCCAAGTGCGCACACATCATCGCGCTCGCCCTCGACAGTGAGCAGGGCGGTGCGCCGGATGCGCGAAGGGTCAACGGGCTTGCCGCGATGGGTGAGTTCGCCCTTCGCCAGCAGCGCGTCCTGAAAAACCATGCTCACGGTTTCGAGATAGAATTCCGCCGCGAGGTCGAGCACGGCGAAATACTCGTCGTAAAAATCCCTGATTTTGTTCGCTTCGTCGATCTCGTGCCGAGCGAGGTGCCCGTGCAACTTTCGATGCGCTTCGACGTGGCGCTCCATGTTCATTTGCATGAACGCATTGAGCTGTACAAAACCGGGATAGACCCGCCGCCCCGCGCCAGGATAACGCCAGGGCACATGAGCGATCAGATTACGCTCGAACCACTCGATCGGATGGTCGAACGCCAAAGCGTTCACGGTTGTGGGCGAAAGCCGCACATCGATGGGCCCGCCCATCAACGTCATGGTCAGCGGCTGGCAGGGATGCTTGTCCGCCGCCATCAGAGCGGTCGCGGCAAGCACTTGCACGCATGGCTGGCACACCGCCAGCACATGCGAGCCTGGCCCCATGTGCTCCAGAAATTGGATGACGTGATCGATATAGTCCGCGAAGTGGAATTCCCCGGCGCTGAGGGGGATGTCGCGCGCGTTCATCCAATCGGTGATGTAGACATCGTGATCCTGCAGCATGGTTTGCACCGTGTTGCGCAGGAGGGTGGCGAAATGGCCCGATAGAGGCGCTACGATGAGAACGCGTGGGCCGCGCGTCTCCATTTGTTTCTCGAAATGCAGCAGTGTGCCGAACGGTGTTTGCAGCGTCGGCTTTTCCACCACCTCGACCGTCTGATTGCCGCTGACGACTTCGCTTATGCCAAAGGGCGGACGCTCGTGGGTCAGGCGGAAACGGTCCGTGAGCTCAAGGGTCGCGGTCCACCGCCGCAACAGGGCATGACCGGGTTCTCCGTTGACCCAGCCCAAAGACGCCTGCGCAGTGCGCGCAGCTGCCCGGAAAGGCAGCAGAAGGTCCGTCTGAGCCTGGTAGATGTCGTAGAGCACCTCTTCCACGTCCCTTCTTTTGCGGCAACGCTATGGGTTCGGAGGAAGGCGCGCGAGGGTTGGCCTCGCCCAAGCGTGCTTTGAATGCTCGGCGGCTGCAGGGCGATGCAAAATGAGGCGGGGATGACCATGACAAAGGCGACCTTGACGATCGCGAGCAAAAATTACGGTTCCTGGTCGCTCAGGGGCTGGCTGCTCTGCCGCATGGCCGGGCTCGATTTTGAAGAGTGCACGCTGCCGGCCGACGATCCCGAGGCGCGGGCCGAGCTTCTTCTTCTTTCGCCCTCTTTCCAGGTGCCTTGCTTGGAGCATGAGGGCGTGAAGGTTTGGGACACGCTGGCGATCGCGGAATACCTGGCGGAGATTCGCCCCAAGGCGAAATTATTGCCAGCCGACGCCAAGGCGCGCGCGCACTGCCGCAGCGTTAGCGGAGAAATGCATTCTGGCTTTTCCAACATGCGGTCGGCCATGCCAATGAACATCAAGGCGCGGCATCCAGGATATAAGATCTTCGCTGGCGCACGGCCTGATATCGAACGCATCACCGCAATCTGGCGCGAATGTCTGGAGGACTCTGGCGGGCCGTTTCTGTTCGGCGAGCCGAGCATGGCGGATGCGATGTATGCGCCGGTGACAACGCGCTTCATCACCTATGATGTGAAGCTCGATAAAGCCTGCCAATCCTATTGCCGCACCATCACCGAATGGCCGTTCATGCAGGAATGGATCAAAGCTGCGTTGGCCGAGCCGGATGACGTGGAAGAACTCGATGTCGAGTTTTAGCGCAGCTTCGAAATCGTCAGCTTATCGAGCTTGGCGCGGTCTTTGACCGATTCTTCGCTGCGCGTGAGCGCCTTGGCGATGGCTTTCAGCGACATGCCCTTGCCGGCCAGCATGTGCAGCTTCTGAATTTCGTCCTGGCGCCAGGGCTGGCGGTGGCGTTCGAAACGTTCGGCCATAATGATCCCGGCAGCCTAAAGCCCGTGCGCGATCTTGCGCTTGCGCTCCACCGAAGAGGGGATGCGCAGGCTTTCGCGATACTTCGCGACCGTGCGGCGGGCGATGTCGATGCCGCGTTCGTTGAGGATTTCCACGATGCGGTCGTCGCTCAAGATTTCCTGCGGCTGCTCGTGTTCGATCAGGCCCTTGATCTGATAGCGCACGGCTTCAGCGGAATAAGCTTCGCCGCCATCGGCGGAGGCGATCGAGGCGGTGAAGAAGTATTTGAGTTCAAATACGCCGCGCGCGCAGGCGAGATATTTGTTCGAGGTCACGCGCGAGACGGTGCTCTCGTGCATGTCGATCGCCGCCGCGACCGTTTTCAGATTCAGCGGGCGCAGATGCGCAACGCCGTGCGCGAAGAAGCCGTCCTGCTGACGCACGATTTCGCGGGCGACCTTGAGAATGGTCCTGGCGCGCTGATCGAGGCTCTTCACCAGCCATGACGCATTGGCGGCGCAATCGGTGAGAAAGGCTTTGTCCTCTTCACGTTTGGCCGTTTTTGAAACGGTGGCGTAATAGCGCTGGTTCATCAGCACGCGCGGCATGGTGTCGGAATTGAGCTCCACCATCCACGTGCCGTCTGGGCCAAGCTTGATATAGACGTCCGGCGCCACGGTTTGCACTGGCGCGCCGCCGAAGGCCGCGCCGGGCTTGGGCGTCAGCGCGCGGATTTCGGCGATCATCTCGGCGAGATCTTCACGGTCGACGCCGCACGCGGCCTGCAGCCGCTCCATATGGCCTTTCGCCATCAGATCGAGATTGGCGAGCAGCTTTTCCATCGCCGGATCGAGGCGGTTGCGCTCTTTCAATTGCAGCGCAAGACATTCGGGAATGTTGCGCGCCATCACGCCGGTCGGTTCGAAGCCTTGGCAGATGGCGAGCACCGCAAGCACTTCTTCTTCATCCGCGCCCAATTGATCGGCGATTTCGCGCGTGTCGCCGCGCATATAGCCCCAATCATCGAGCTGATCGATCAGCGCCGCGCCGATTATGCGCTGCACGGGCGTCAGGCCGGCTTGGGTGAGCTGCGCGTCGAGATGATCGGACAGATTGATGTCTTCGGACAGCGAGTCTTCGATGCCGGGCAGATCGTCAAAGCTTTTGCCTGAACCGGCCTTCGACCAATCCGTCAGCGGGGCGGCCCCGGCTTCGGCTAATTCGTTTTGCGAAAGGTCGGGCGCGAGATCGGCGACGCTCACATCGAGATCTGCTTCGGCCGGCGTCGTGCCGCTTTCGAATTCGAGCGCTTCGGCGTCTCCGCTTTCTTTCGTTTGAGCCTCGGCGCTGTTTTCCTCGCGCTCCAGCAGCGGGTTGCGCTCAAGTTCACCTTCGACGAATTCCTGCAGCTCGAAATTCGAGAGTTGCAGCAGCTTGATCGCTTGCTGCAGCTGCGGCGTCATCACCAGGGCCTGGCCCTGGCGCAGCTCTAAGCGGGGGATCATCGCCATCGCGGGCCCCGTCTAATTGTAATCTTTGCCGAGATACCTTTCGCGGACGACGTCGCTCGCGAGAACCTCCTGCGGAGATCCCTCGAACATCACTTCGCCGTCAAACATGATCGAAGCCCGATCCACGATTTGCAGCGTTTCGCGCACATTGTGGTCGGTGATCAAAATGCCGAGGCCTCTATTCTTCAAGAACAGGATCAGCTCTCGGATGTCGTTGATGGCGAGCGGGTCGATGCCTGCGAAAGGCTCGTCGAGCAGCATGAAGGAGGGCCGCGTCGCCAAAGCGCGTGCAATCTCGACGCGCCGGCGCTCGCCGCCCGAAAGGGCGGAGGCGGGGGCGTCTCTGAGATGCTCCACGTGCAATTCAGCCAGCAACCCGTCGACAATCTCTTTCCGGCGCGATTTCTTGCTTTCCGAAAGTTCGACGATCGACATCACGTTCTGTTCGACGGTGAGACCACGGAAGATCGACGGCTCTTGCGGCAAATAGCCGACGCCAAGCCGGGCGCGTTGGTACATGGGCAGTGTTGTGACGTCTTGGCCGTCCAACAAGATCTGTCCCTGGTCCACGCGTACGAGCCCCGTAATCATATAGAAGCAGGTGGTTTTCCCTGCTCCGTTGGGGCCCAGCAGACCGACGACTTCACCGCGATTGACGAAGAGCGAGACGTCCTTCACCACGCGGCGGCCGCGATAAGATTTGCCTAATCGGACCGCGCCAAGGCCGCTTTCAGCGGTCTGGGCTTTGGTCGAACGGCTTGCAGCGCCCTCGGGGCTCATATCCACCTGTTGCGGCTAAAATTTCGTGAAGCGGGGATCAACAATCGCCCTATTGGGACTGGCCGCCGGCCGGATCTTCGCCGGGAACGAACACGCCCTGGACGCGCCCGCCGCCCGGCGGACGCACGACCGTTTGCCGTGAACCGATGCGCATCACCAGCGTTTCGCCGCGAATGACGTTCTCATTCGAGGCGATGACGACATTGCCGCTGAAGGTCACGCTGTCATTGGCGATTTCATAAATCGCGCGGTTGCCGCGCGCGGATTGGGCGGGGCGGACATAATAGACTTCGCCCTCGGCGATCATGCGCTCGATATCGCCGGCGCCGAGGCCGCCGGGGCCGGTGCTGGCCTGGCTTGCTTCGCTCTCATTGGAGGCTTGCGAGAAAAAGAGCGTGATACGGTCAGCCCGGAGCCGGGCGTCGGCCTGAACGATGTCGACGTCCCCGACCAGCACCAGGCGGCGTTCGGCGTCATAATATTCCAGATTGTCAGCGGAATAGGACACCGGCCCGCCGCCCTGGGAGAGCTGAGCCGAGGCCGGCAACGCGGCCGAGACGGCGGCGATGAACACGCCGATGGCGGTGATTGCGCTCAGCCTCATGGGGCGGGCTCCTCCTCTTGAGCGTCACGGTCCGGTATCTGGCCGCGCACATTGCCACGCAGCACCAGAGCCATATTGCTTTCCCGAACTTCATAAGCGTCGGCTTGGAGCACGCCAAGGGGGCCCGCGCCGGTGACGCCGCCATCGCCGTAGAGAAGGCCCTGTTGCAGGTCCACGTGCATATCGGGCGTGGAGAAGCGATTTCCTCCACTATCGGAGAAAAGCACGTCTCCGTTGAATTCTACGGTTTGGGCAAGTTCGTCATATCTGCCCCGCGGCGCGAGCATGATCGTTCCGGCTTCGGTTCGATAAACCGGGGCGAACAGCTCAATCGGCTGATTTTCGCCGCGGGAGCGCTCGGCGAACTCAGCCGAGAGCTGGTAGGGCCCGCCGCTATCGGTGCGGCCGATGAAGCGGGGGTTGATCATGCGGAGCGGTTCGGAAGCGTTGAACTGGCGCTGCATGAACCCGCCTTCTACCGCGTGCAGGCCCATAAACACGAATACCGAGGCGAAAGCCGCTCCGGCGCCGGCGACGAAGAAGCGTCGCATGCCGCCGACCATGCGCGAACGCCGGCGCGCGGCTTTCAGCGTGGAGACCCGGCGGGGCTCCCACACGTAGTCGGCGGTCTGGGTATGAGCAGCAACGGACATGAGTGAGGGTCTTTATGTCGGCCGGTTGCGAGGCGGAAGCAAGGCGGCGCCTGCTAGCGGATGGTGGGCGCCCGTTGTTGCTGCTGTTGGAGCGCGCGCGGATCGATGCGCTGCAATTGCAGGTTCGGGTTGATGCTCGACGAGACCGGCAGGGCAGGCAGCACAATATCCAGCCGGTCGGCGGTATATTCGCCCTGGGCAGGCAGGGCCACGCCGCGCAGCTGGGCTGACCACGCCGCCACCTCATTGCGCCGTGCGATATCGTGGAAGCGCTGCATCAGCCCGGCGGCGGTTCGGCTTTGGCGGCCGTCGAAATAAGAATATCCGGACTCGCGCGGATCGCGTGGCGGCATGACGTCCACCGTCACGCGGACATTGGCGCTTTGCGAAAGCTCGTCGGCCAGGCGGCGCGCCACACGCGCGTCCGTATCGCTGCGCGCATGCAGCACGACAGTGCGCATGGGCGGTGCGGGGGCGAACAATTCGCCGAGGATCTGGCCTGGATTGAACGGGCGCTCGGGCTCGGCCTCGGGGGCTTTCTCATCAATGGGCGCAGCGGGCTCGGTTTCGGGTGTTGCTGGCGTTGGGCTTTCCTCGGCCGGTGGCGGCGTGTTCTCGGGCAGGGGCACAGATGGCGGATAGGCGGTATCCGCGCGCTGCGGGTTCACGACTTCGGCCGTTGGCGGAACGACGATGTCCGATGCCGCCAGCGTTTCTTCCAGTTGGATGACGCGTTCTCTTAGCCGGTCGCGCTCGCGGATGAGATCGTTGGTGACGCCCAGCGTCCAGCCGGCCAAGGCGACGGCGCCGATGCTGATGAACAATTGCGCCGCCAGCATCTGCCGGGTGCCGCTGACGAAGGCGCGAAGGATGGAGCGGGCCATGTTTTCAACCTCCCGCGCGTATGACAGCGAACAGCCGCTGGGCGCTGAGGCCCGCGCAGGCGCCGCCCACGCCGATCATGCCAGTGAGGGCGATCTGCAATTGGTCAGGGGTCATCGCGCCGTTATAGGTCGCGGTGAGCGCGCCGGCATAAGCCAACAATGTGGCGCTGGTGGCGGTGGTCAGCAATTTCGGCGCGCCGGCGGCGGCGGGGGTCGCCAGCAAGCCGGGCGCGCTGACGCGGCGCGGCGTTTCCGGTTGCTGCCCGTTGCGTACGAGATGTTGCAGCGCAGCTTCGAACGGGCCCCATTCGGGGCGCGCGGCGCTCATGTCGGCGACTTGCAAGGCGTCGAACGGCAGGGGAAGTTGTACATTATCGAGCCGCACTTGCAGGAATTTGCGCGCGTCGAGGCCGCGGCTGGATTCGGCGTACACCCAGGTTGAGGCGCGCGCATGGTGGCTCCATGCCGTCAGCACCGCTTTAGCGCTGTCAAGTTCGCGTTCGATCTCATCGACGAAAACTTCGCCGGCGCGCAGATGCTTGTCCCACCAGATCGAATAGCCCAACGAATTGAGCCGATCGACAATTGGCTGCACGCGCTCATGATCGAGCCGCGAGTAGGAGATGAAAATATCCGCCACGCCGTCCCCTCGGGCTTGAGCGGCATGTTAGCCCGTGCGCGGCGGCGGCGCGACAAAAAAAGCGGTGGAAGTCACAACCAGCGCGGCATATCTCCATGCGCACGGAATTGAGGGGAGCTATTGCAGGCATGCGTAATCTTATTGTCTTTGCCGCATTGATATTGGCCGCTTGTTCAGGATCGCCTGACGGAGAGCAGGTCGAGGCTGGCCCGCCCGTTGCGCAAGGTGAGCCGAACACGGAATTTTCGCCGGCTTTTCCGGGACAGACGCGTGCGCCGGAGCGCGTTTCCGGCGTGCAGCTTGATGTGCAGACAATCGCTTCCGGCCTCGAACATCCTTGGGCCATCGCATTTTTGCCGGATGGACGCATGCTCGTCACCGAGCGCCCTGGCCGTTTGCGCGTCGTGAGCCGCGATGGTGCGGTGTCCGAGCCGGTGCAAGGGTTGCCGGCTGTTGTGACGCCCAACCAAGGTGGATTGCTCGATGTCCTGCTGGCGCCCGATTTCGCCAGCAGCCGCATGATGTATTGGTCTTATTCGGAGCCGCGCGACGGCAACAGCAATGGCACGTCGGTGGCGCGCGGCCGCTTGAGCGCCGATCTTGCGCGCGTCGAGAATGTGGAAGTCATTTTCCGCCAGGAGCCAGGCTGGAATTCGCCGCTGCATTTCGGCTCCAATCTCGTCTTCGATCGTGAAGGGCGGCTCTATGTCGGGCTGGGCGAGCGCTCAGTACGTGATGCGCGTCCGCTCGCGCAGGATCTCTCCACGCATCTTGGAAAAGTTGTGCGCATCAATGCGGATGGATCGATTCCCGCGGATAATCCTTTCGTTGGTCAGGAGGGCGTGCGCCCCGAAATCTGGACCTACGGCATGCGCAATATTCAGGGTGCGGACTTACATCCTGAAACTGGCGAGCTTTGGACCATCGAGCACGGTCCGCGTGGTGGCGATGAACTCAATATTCCGCGCGCCGGTCGCAATTACGGCTGGCCGGTGATCACTTATGGCGTGGAATATAGCGGTGAGACCATCGGTGATGGGATCGCGGTGCAAGAGGGCATGGAGCAACCGGTCTATTATTGGGATCCGGTGATCGCCCCTGGCGACATGCATTTCTATCGTGGCTCCATGTTTCCTTGGCAGGGCGACATCGTGATTGCCGGGCTCGGCGCCTTAGGCTTGGTGCGTCTTGAGATCGACGGCGACCGCGTTACCGGCGAAGAGCGTTTCCCGCTTGAAGCGCGCGTGCGTGACGTGGCTGAGGGCGACGATGGCGCATTGTGGGTGGTCACCGATGAGCCAGAGGGCCGCCTGCTGCGTCTGACGCCAGCAGGCTGATTTGGGTTCCATACGGACCCAAAGGCAGGGTTGCTCCGTTTATGAGGCGGAACTTTCGTCTCGAATGGAGCAACCTATGTCGACCTTTCTGATCTATGCGTTCGGCTTTCTGATCTTACTCGCTGGCTTGGTCTATGGCGCGGTACTGCTCGGTGTCGCAACGCAATGGATTGTGGCTGGTGCGCTTGTATTGCTTGGCCTCGGCATCGCCATGGGTGTGGGTAAGACGCGCACCAAGGACGTGTCGCAGGATTAGTCGTAACGCGTCTTACATTTTCGCTGTCCGCGCGTGGGGCGTATGGTGCCCGTAGGCAGCGAGTAAGGCGGCGGACATGCTGACACTTTACGATTACTGGCGTTCTTCTGCGGCGTATCGCGTTCGTATTGGGCTCAATCTGAAGGGCCTGAAATACGAAACGATCTCGGTGAATTTGGCCGGCGACGAGCAATTCAGTGAGAAGTATCGCAAGCGTAATCCGCAGATGCGCGTGCCGGCGCTGGAGACGGACAGGGGATTACTGACCCAATCCGTAGCGATCCTGGATTGGCTTGAGGCAGCGCATCCTGAACCTAGCCTTGTACCAAGCGATGCGTGGGCTGCTGCGCAGGTACGCGCGTTCGCGCTCACGATCGCTTGCGATGTTCATCCGCTAAACAATCTTTCGGTGCTCAACCGGCTCAAGCTTGAGTTCAGCACGAACGACGATCATGTCGGCGAATGGTATCGTCATTGGATCAAGGCGGGCTTTGCTGCGCTGGAGCATCAAGCCGAACAGCGCGGGCGCACCAAGTTCGCTTTCGGCGATCAGCCGACACTCGCCGACGTTCTGCTTGTGCCGCAAATGTATAATGCGCGGCGCTTCAAAACCGATTTGGCGCCGTTTCCACATCTGCTTGCTTGGGATGAGGAAGCGCGTGCGTTGCCGGC
The DNA here is from genome assembly GCA_030430715.1 of Alphaproteobacteria bacterium. Classification (GTDB taxonomy): domain Bacteria; phylum Pseudomonadota; class Alphaproteobacteria; order Caulobacterales; family Aquidulcibacteraceae; genus Vitreimonas. Next base: position 2,305 of record JAUIJZ010000002.1, on the reverse strand, counting down.
ATTCGCCAAGGCGGCGCCCGAAAAACATCCGGATGCATCCAAAAGCTAAGTGTGCGGCCGCGCTACCGTATGGTTAACGAAATATTGAGGCGGCGATTCCACCAACGCCCTCATGAAAATGCGTTTGTTCGGCGCGGCCTGCGCCATTTCCGTTTTGTCTTCGCCGGCGGCGCTGGCTGATCCGGGCTGGAGCGGCGAAGGCGCGCTCGCCGCGGGGCTGACAACCGGCAACACCGAAACCACGGATGTCGGCTTGGGACTCGAAGTGGAGTACGAAGGCGGCGTCTACACCCATCATGGCGAACTCGCGTTCGATTACGCCGAGCAAGACGGTCTTGAGAGCAAGAACCGCATCTTCGGCGCCTATCAACTCGATCGTCAGCTTTCCGACCGGTTGTTTGGATTCTTCCGCACCTCCTATGAGCGCGACGAATTTTCCGGCTTCGATAACCGCGTCTTCGTCGGCGTCGGCCTCGGCTATGACGTCATCGACAATGCGGCGACCACTTGGTCGGTGAAGGCCGCGCCCGGTTTGAGAATTGACGAGATCGCGTCCGCGCCCGCGACAGCGACGGCGCCTGCGGTCGTGGGCGGTACGGAGGAAACGTTCGCGGTGGTGCTCGGTTCGGAATTCGAGCACGCCTTCAACGATGCCGTGACGCTCTCAAACAACACAGAGATTTTGTATTCGGAGGTTTCGACGCAGACCTCCAACCGCATCGCGTTGACGGCGCAAATGACGGACACGCTTTCGGCGCGTATGTCGTTCGAGGCGCGCCACGAATCCGATCCCCCCGCCGGCCGCGAGGAAACCGACACCACAACCCGGTTTGGCTTGGTCTATGGCTTCTAAAAGCTGAGCTCTTAGCTGTGGGCGAAGATGTCCACGTCTTCCCAGCCGGCCAGATCGAGGGCTGCGCGCGAGGGCAGGAAGTCGAAGCACGATTGCGCGATTTCAGTGCGGCCTTCGCGCGCCAGCATGGCGTCGAGCTTGTCCTTCAATGCATGCAGATGCAGTACATCCGAAGCTGCGTAAGCGAGCTGCGCATCCGATAGATCGGCGGCGCCCCAATCGCTCGATTGCTGTTCTTTAGAGATGTCGCGGCCAAGCAATTCTCTGCAGATGTCTTTCAGCCCGTGCTTATCGGTGTAGGTGCGCACCAGCTTGGAAGCGATCTTGGTGCAATAGATTGGCGCGCATACGATCGAAAGATCGCGCATGAACATAGCCACGTCGAAGCGGGCGAAGTGGAACAGTTTCAGCGCCGCGCTGTCGCTCAGCACGCGCTTCAGGTTCGGCGCGTCATAGGTCTGGCGGTCGAGCTGGACCAGATGGGCCTCGGGGCCGCCATCGGAGAGCTGCACCAGGCAGAGCGGGTCGCGCACCAGCGAGAGCCCCATGGTTTCGCTGTCCACGGCGACGGCGCCGTTGAACGTCACATCGGCGGGCAGGTCGCCCTTGTGCAGATAGACGGAGATGTTGCGGCTCTCGACGGTGAGGGAAAGTTTGCGAGTCATGCGCGGGTCTTAAGCCCGGGCGGCGCATACCGCCAGACTCAATCGCGGGCGGCGGTCCCCGGCGCCCAGCCGAACGGCAGGCTAGGGGGACGAGCGCCGCCGCATTGACGCGCATCGCGCGCTCCCCTAAACCCCCCGGCTTCTACCGCACTTTGGGCCCGGATGGCGGAATTGGTAGACGCACCAGCTTCAGGTGCTGGCGCTCGCAAGGGCGTGGAGGTTCGAGTCCTCTTCCGGGCACCATCGCAAAGATATAATCGTAGGATTTTGAAGGCTAAAATGCGGTTTGGCGGTTGGCGAACCGCGTCTACCCATTTCGATACCCACTTAGAGTTTTCCTAGTTGCTAGGACGCGCGTTCGCGCAAGTGCAATCGATGCGGCGAGTAGGGGAGGCGCACACATCACCGCGCCATCGAACACAATGAGCAGTCGCCCATCAGTTCTCGTGTGGGACCTAGAGACGGTGCCCGACCTTGGGGCAGTTTCGCGCATCAACGGGCGCGATATGTCCGAGGCCGAAGTCGAGCAGTATCTTGGCGACAAGTTTCCGGCGCTGCCGCTCCACAAGATCGTCTGCATTGGCGCGCTGATAGCGCAACGTGGCCCGCAAGGCTGGGCCGTGCAGTCGCTTGGGGCGCCGCACATGGGAGACCGAGCGGAGCCTGACCTGATCGCAGCGTTCGTGGAGCGCATCGCCGCGCTGCGCCCCAAGCTCGTCAGCTTCAACGGTCAGCGGAAGGAGATCCCGCTCGACCTGATCATCGCTGCTGAAGGGCCGCGAACGCC